>CAYOLM010000100.1:0-5427 GCA_964404785.1 uncultured Mizugakiibacter sp. | reverse complement strand
AAGGATGAGAACTCTATTAGATAAGGGGTTTTCAGGATTAACGATCTATCCGAGGGCTCCGGGATGACCCAAAAATCATCCAATCATATTGAGGGGCCTCCCCCCCCTACGCGATTCTTGCGCCTGACCCAGCTTTACAAGGCACTCAGCGAGATCAATCAAGCCATCGTGCGCATGAGCGATGAGGTCGAGCTGTTTCCGCTTGTCTGTCGCGTCGCGGTGGATTTCGGTGGTGTGCGTATGGCCTGGATCGGGGTGTGCGACCCCGAATCCGATCGCCTTGTCTCCGTACAGGCCTACGGCACGGGGACGGAATACTCTGAACACATTGTAATCTCCACCAACGAATCACTCCCGGAGGGCCGTGGACCGACAGCAACGGCCTTTCGCGAAGGCCGCTCGGTCATCATCAATCACTTCACCCAGGATCCGATGACCGCCCCTTGGCATGAACAGGCTAAGCGCTTTGATTGGGGCAGCAGCGGGGCTTTTCCGATCCAGCGCAGTGGGCAGCCTTTTGCACAGCTATCCGTGTATCACCAAGCCAAGGATTTCTTCGACGTTGAGACTATCGCCTTGTTCGAAGAAATGACGCGGGATATCAGTTTCGCACTTGATAATTTCGACCGTGAACGGCAGCGCCGGACCGCACTTGAGGCGCTGCAAGCCAGCGAGCGCCACTTTCGAGCCTATTTCGAGCACTCTATGGTGGGCATGACGGCATTGCGCCCGGATTACACCTGGCTGGAGACTAACCCATCGTTCTGCAGGATGCTCGGCTACACACAAGAGGAGATGTCCACCCACTCCTGGTTGGACATTACCCATCCCGACGACCTCGCAGAAAGCGAAGCCGTGTTCAACCGCTTGATAGCCGGGGCAACCGACGAATGCATCCTGGACAAACGGCTTATTCGCAAGGATGGTAGCGTTCTTTACGTCCGTGTTGCGCCGTGCGCCGTGCGCCGTGCGCAATGACGATGGCAGCCTGGCTTACACGGTTTCGATGGTCGAGGACATCACCGAGCGCAAGCAGGCCGAGGCGCATATCCAACAGCTCGCCTTTTACGATTCCCTTACCGGGTTGCCCAATCGGCACACCCTGGAACAATATCTGCCCAAAGCCGCCGCTCGTGCTCGGCGTCATCACAGTCGCTATGCTGTTGGTTTCATTGATCTCGATAACTTCAAGCCGATTAATGATCGTTGGGGGCACCAAGCCGGGGATAAATTGCTCAAGCAACTGGCCGGGCGTTTACGCGAAATCTTGTGCGAGACGGACTTTATCGCTCGTCTGGGCGGCGACGAGTTCGTAGTGGTTTTCGAAAATCTCGACCCCCAAAACCACCTGGCCGAATTACGTGCCCTGCTTGAGCATTTGCATCGGGCGGTGGAGACACCCTTCGATCTGGGCGATGATAACAAGACCATGATCGACATGACTATGGGGCTAGCCATCGTTGACGAGGAAGATACTATTGATACCCTGCTGCGCCAGACCGATGCCGCCATGTATCAGGCCAAGCAGCACAAGACTGAGCGGACTTGCTGGTGGTGGCTGGCTGGCACTACCGAGATCCAGGAAGCCCCACAGACTGAAATCGATCCCTTCGGCCCCATTGCCCAGGCGCTACTGACTAATCATGAGCGTTTTATTGATCGTTTGACCGAGGGTTTTATGGAAACCTTCTACGATCATTTTCAGACTGTTCCCAGGGCCATGGGGATTCTTACCAGCCTCGATGAAAAAGACCTCGCTCGCTTGAAGCACGATCAGGCCGAACATTTGCGTTTTATCACTTCGCCGCAGGCCACGCGTGAAGCACTGTACGAGCGATCACAGCAGCGCGGTCGAATCCTTGCGCTGATGGGTGTAGACAGCGCTCTGCTGGTGAGCAATTTTGAGCTTTACCAACGGCGGCTAGCCGAGTTCCTGGATCGTTCCACCTTGCGTACTCAAGACCGCTATCGGTTGCTGAAAATCATCGTCGCGCGTCACGATATCAATTTGCAATACCAAATGCGGTCTATAGCAACGGTGCGTGATGCCTATTACACCGCGCTTATTGACCCCTTGCCCAAGGCTATGCGCAACTGGCGCGACTTACTTCAATCCGAACTCGACCGCTTGGGAAGTCTGCCCGGCGTCATGGCTATCATACTGATGCGTCCCGATGCACTCGGGCGCTTT
The DNA here is from genome assembly GCA_964404785.1 of uncultured Mizugakiibacter sp. GTDB lineage: Bacteria > Pseudomonadota > Gammaproteobacteria > Xanthomonadales > Rhodanobacteraceae > Metallibacterium. Next base: position 3,236 of record CAYOLM010000100.1, on the reverse strand, counting down.
ATCATAGAAGCCACGGCGGGCGTCAGTGGTAAGGTCGCCGCAGAAGTGATCAGCCGACCGGATTACCAGATCATGACCGATCCGCACCATCCCCGTGGTCAGGGGATTGTTGCGCGCGCCTGGCGGGATCTGACCATCCATGACGTGGCTGACTATCTGGTAGAGGCAGGCCTTGCACCCTGGCGGGAGGTTGCCAAACAAAACGGTGCACGTTCAGCTCTGGCTATTCCTATTCGCGATAGCCAGGGCCATGCCATGGCCATATTGGAGATATTCGGTATCTATCCCCATCAGTTCAGTGGCAGCGACTTTCGGCACTGGGCGGAAAGTTTGCAACACCGCTTCGAAGTTCTGTGGGGACAACGGGAAAGCAGCACTCTGGTGGTTTCCACCGATCAGGCTGCGATATGGCGCGAGCGTCTTTTCACGGGCGGTCTACGCCTATACTTGCAACCTATTGTCGATCTGAAAAGTGGTCGGGTGATCAAGGCTGAGGGGCTGGCCCGTTTGGTATGCGAGGAGGGCACGCTCATCCTTCCCGGGCAATTTTTGCCGTTACTGGGCGCCAACGAACTTTACCAACTGTTCTGGCTAACGCTTGCCCAAGCCATCGACGACCTCAGTGATTGGCAAGAGCGGGGACTGGACTGGTCCATCAGCATCAACCTGGCATCTTCCAGCCTGCTTGAGCCGGATCTGGCCGCCCATCTCGAAGAACGGATGAAAGCGTGCATCTGCCCGGTTGAACGCCTGACTCTGGAAGTGCTGGAGTCGGAAAACATTACCCAGCCGCAACAGGAGGCCGCCCTCCATGCGCTCAAGGCCACTGGCGTCGGCCTGGCATTGGACGATCTGGGGGCTGGTTATGCCAGCCTGTTGCGTGTCGTTCGCGAGCCACTGGATGTACTCAAGATTGACCAGAATCTGATACGCCAGCTGCCGGAAGACCCGCTAGCTACCCTGGTGCTATTATGGACGTTGATCAACCTGGCTCGAAACATCAGGCGCGAGCTGATCGTCGAAGGACTGGAAACCTCGGCGCTGATCGAAGTCGTGCAGCAGCTTGGGGGGCCACTGGGACAAGGTTGCGGCATTGCCCGACCGATGCCGGCAGACGAACTTCCGGGCTGGGCCGAGGCGTTCAAACTGCCGGTCCGTTGCGAGCGGATCACTACCTTTGCCGGTGCCCTGAGCCGACATTGGGCATGGCAGCATATGCATGCTACCGCCCTCACCAAATATGTTGATTGCCCTATCACCACTTTTCTGGGAAGCCTCGGTCTCAATGATACTGAACCCGGCCAGTGGCATCGCTGCGTGCACGCCGGCGGCGAGGAGGGGCAAGTCTGCTCTGATCTTTTGCTCGACTGGTTGGTGGAAAAGGTGAGGGAAGAAGGCGTAGGTATAGAGTGATCGTTCGTGCAGCGTCGCAAATCACTCTGGGCGTGCATCTTGTTCGGAGCACCAAGTATGCACGTAGCATCCTGACTGGTGTACCATCGTCCGGATTACCCCCAGCCGACCCATCATCTTTGTGACTCCTCGTAATGTGCTCCTCCGTCACGAGTCTCCCGACAAGGGAAAGGGAAGATTACTGTTTTGCGCTAACACCCCCTCCACCAAGCGTTGTTTACAAAATCATGGCTATAATAAACTTGTAAAAGTCTGTATGGATCATTGGATGAAGGCAAGCTCATGACCCTGGGTATCACCTTGTTGATACTTGGCGGTGTCCTGATGCTTGCAGAGATTCATACCCTGACCCTCTACCTGCTGGCCGTTTCTATTGCCTGTTTTGCCGCCGGTGCCGTCTCCGTGGCCGGTGTGGGCCTCGCCCCAACGCTCGCAGTGCTGGCAGCGGTAACCTTGCTTGGCCTGCCGTTGGCGTACGGGTTACGTAAAAAACTGAAGAATCCAGAGGCGGATAACACCACTCGGGATGATGTCGGAAATTTCGTGTCGGTAGTCAATGTCGATCGGGGTTCGATCCGCGTTGCCTACCGGGGCACCACTTGGGATGCCCGTCTGGATCCGAGTGCTATCGCCGGCCCATGCCCCGGGGATACCTTCATCATCGCCGACAGACAAGGTAATACCCTCATTCTGGAGCCGCCGCCACCGACCCCGGCCCCCTCCACAGCTTAAACTCACCCACCCAGGAGAAATTCCCCATGCCTATCAGTGTCATCATCGCCATTATCGTCGTGGTTATCGCCATCGCCATTATCAGCCGGGGCCTGCGGATCGTGCCCCAGCAACACGCCTGGGTGGTAGAGCGCCTCGGGCGATTCCAAAAGCTGCTCGGCCCGGGGCTGAACCTCATCATTCCATTGATCGACAACGTCGCCTATAAATTCGACATGCGCGAAACGCCGATGGATGTCAGAAAGCAGGTCTGCATCACCCGAGACAACACCCAGATCTCGATAGACGGCGTACTCTACCTGCAAATTACCGACGCCAAGGCGGCCGCCTACGGCACCTCCAACCCCTTCGCCTCGATCGAGCAGTTGGCACAGACCATCATGCGTTCGGATGTCGGCAAACGGCAGTTGGATGAGGTATTGTCCTCGCGCACCTCGCTGAACGACTCAATCGTCTCGGAACTCGACGCTGCGGCGATAAACTGGGGGATAAAGGTTCTACGCTACGAGATCCGTGACATCACCCCGCCCGAGGATGTGATCCGGGCCATGGAGTTACAAATCACCGCCGAGCGTCAGAAACGTGCCACGATTGCTAAATCCGAGGGAGAAAAGCAGCAAGCCATCAATGTTTCCGAGGGCGAGCGCCAGCAACAGATCAACCGCGCCGAGGGCGCACGCCAGTCCCAGGTGCTGCGCGCCGAGGGTCAGGCCAAAGCCATACTCACGGTCGCCGAGGCCACCGCCAAGGCCTTGTCAACCATCGGCGCAACCCTTAACCGGGACGCGGGGGCACAGAAGGCCATGCAGATGCAGGTTGCCGAAGCCTTCATCGAGAAATGGGGCGCCATTGCCAAGCAGGCGAATGTGATGATCGTCCCCGCCGATATGGGCGACCTGTCCAAGATCGTAGGGACGGCCTTTCGGATCGTCGAAGGTGTCCGCACCGGTTCCTGAGCGACGAACAGGCGACACCTGTTCGCCGGCTGATCTGCGTGTAGCGACCGGAGCAGATGAAGAGGGTTGCGCTACCGATATGCGCGGTCGTGGTTATGCGCATATCGGTAGCGGGTCATTGGTATCGCAATGGAT
>CAYOLM010000099.1:0-5490 GCA_964404785.1 uncultured Mizugakiibacter sp. | reverse complement strand
CATAGCGCGGATCCAACTCAATCCCGAATTCCCGCTCTGCAGATCGACTCAGGCTGAAATGACGGGCCAGAACATCCATGATCTCAGTCATCTGTTCGATATCGAAAAAATTGGGGGTGCCGCCACCGAAATGCAACTGTACCGCTGATCGATCACGGTCAAACAGCGCCGAGTACATCTCGATCTCGCGGTACAAACGAGCCAGATACAACTCGCCCTTCTCCCGGTCGCGGGTGATCACCCGGTTGCAACCACAATAAAAACACGGGCTCATGCAGAACGGTGCGTGGATATACAACGACAAGGCATGAGGAATCGGGTCCTCATTGGAGGCATCCGCTTGAGCCCGGAGTTGCACTTCGCCAAAATCCGAGGTGAAATGGGGTGCGGTTGGATAACTGGTATACCGCGGCCCCAGTACGTCATAGCGGGCCAGTAATTGCGGATCGATGCTGGGCGCCGCGAAAGCTGGCATAGGTGTCACATTCATACCCACCAGTTTCGCTGTGTGCAGCTACGAACATCTTGACCTAGATCAGATCCCACGGTGTTTATACGACACCCTATTCAGACTTTTTCGACTGACTGCTCAATGGCACCGAACAAGCTGTGTCCTTGGGTATCGGTGATTTCGATACGCAGCGTATCGCCGAATTTAAGAAAAGGTGTACTCGGCTTACCATCCCGCAGAATCTCCACCGTACGCTTCTCGGCCAGACACGACGCCCCCTTCGAAGTATCCTGGTTGGCGATGGTCCCGGAGCCGATCAAGGTCCCGGCCACCAGCGGCCGGGTTCTGGCCGCATGGGCGACGAGTTGGGCAAAGCTGAATTGCATATCAACACCACATTCAGCCTCACCAAACCATTGGCCATTAATCCAAGTGCGCATGGGCAAATGCAGCTTGTCAGCTTGCCATGAATCGCCTAACTCATCTGCTGTCACCAGTACCGGTGAGAGGGCCGAGCGTGGCTTGGACTGTAAAAAACCGAAGCCTTTGGCCAACTCTGCCGGGATCAAACCACGTAACGAAACATCATTGACTATGCCGATCAACTGGATGCATGCACTGGCAGCAGTGGCAGACACCCCCATGGGCACATCGTCGGTGACCACAATAACCTCGGCCTCGAGATCAATACCCCAATCCTCGCTGGGCAGCTGCACTGGGTCACAGGGACCGTAAAACCCGGCGCTGGTCGCCTGGTACATCAGTGGATCGGTATAGAAATTCTCCGGCATTTCGGCACCTCGGGCCCGGCGTACCCGTTCGACATGCGGCAAATAAGCACTGCCGTCAACAAATTCGTAAGCCCGTGGCATAGGCGCGGCCAATAAGTGCATGTCTACATTAAATGCCCCCTCGGCGTGGCCCGCCATGAGGTCTTCAAACAAGCTGTTGAGCCGGGGAGCCCGGTTCTCCCAATCATCCAGTGCGGCCTGCAATGTCGGAGCAATACTGCTGGCCCGCACCGCCCGTTGCAGATCACGGCTAACCACGATCAAGGTACCGTCCCGACCACCTTCTTTCAGAGAACCTAGTTTCATTTGTTTACCTGGGAGTGACTGGAATGACTGTACCGCGCTACCGGCGGTTCAAGGCCTAGATGGATCGAAATGACTACGCAATCCTTGCCAACAACGCCAGTAATCCTGTTGCAGTTGATGCGATGCCAGGGCCTCGGCAGTGACCTGAATCACCCCCGCAGTCTCAAACATGAAGGCCAAAGTATCAACCAGATGATCGGGCCGGGTCGTATCGGCATGCGAGGCCCGCTCAAAGCTCGCCGTATCCGGGCCATGGCCGGTCATGCAGTTGTGCAGACTCGCCCCTCCGGGCACAAAGCCCTTCAAACCGGTCTGCTTGGCATCGTATTCTCCATACACCAGGCCCATGAATTCGCCAGCCACGTTGCGGTGAAACCATGGTGGGCGAAAGGTATTCTCGGCTACCAGCCAGCGCGGTGGGAAAATAGCAAAATCCATATTGGCCGTACCCGGCACAGCACTGGCCGAGGTCAGTACGGTAAAAATAGACGGGTCGGGATGGTCGTAGCTGATCGAGCCGACTGCATTGAAACGGCGCAGATCGTACTTGTAAGGAACGTGGGTACCATGCCAGGCCACTACATCCAGCGGTGAATGATCGATTTGTGCCTGCCACAACCGGCCCTGGAACTTGGTGAGCAGTTGAAAGTCACCTTCTAGGTCCTCATAGGCCGCCACCGGATACAGAAAATCCCGCGGGTTGGCCAAGCCGTTGCAACCGATTGGCCCAAGTTCGGGCAGGCGCAACGGTTGGCCGAAGTTCTCAGCTATATAGCCTCGCGCAGCGCCATCGGGCAATGTCACCCGAAAACGCACCCCACGCGGTATCACGGCAATCTCCTGTGGTCCGATTTCAAGCATTCCGAATTCGGTTTGCAGATACAAGCGCCCCTGCTGCGGCACAATCAGCAATTCACCATCGGCATCATAGAAATAGCGTCCTTGCATGGGACGATTGCAGGCGTAGTGGTAAATACCGATGCCACCCTGGGTTTGTGGCGTGCCGCTGCCAGCAAAACTCTGCAGACCCTCGATAAAATCCGTCGCGGTCTCCGGTGCGGGCTGAGGACTCCAACGCATGACATTGGGTGAGCTGGCATCCGTCTGGTAATGATGATGAATGCCCGGACTATCCATAACCTCGAAAGGCCCATGCACCGCTCCCGGGCGAATCCGGTACAGCCAGCTACGGCGGTTCAAATGTCGTGGCACCGTAAACGCGGTCCCTGACAATTGCTCGGCATACAGACCGTAGGCGGGACGCTGCGGGGAATTACGACCCTGGGGCAAGGCCCCCGGCAAGACCTCACTGGCATGCTCGCCAGCAAATCCCGACAAATAGGCAAGATCTTCGCCAGCTGAAGTGGATTGCGTTTTTACCTGATGGTCATTGCTCATATGGAATCTCCTGCCGTAGCTCTGCGGGTCTTAAGTATCGCCCCGCGCACATTGCTGGGTTGATGATCATCTGGATCCCGCCTACGAAACCCGGAATGGATCTCATCACTTGGTGAATCGCGAAGGCCCCAATGCCATGGGGGTACGCTTCTGTTCCATCTGCCGCCGGGGTCTATCACTCCAAGTTGCAGATCAATACCACCTGCTCATGCCGGTATCGATCATCAGCGCTGGATCGAACGCTACGCCTAAAACTTCTGACTTGGCTCATAAGCTCTGCAGCCCGAGCTTTCTACAGCACCCCACGACGCATCTGGTCGCGTTCGATAGACTCGAACAGGGCCTGGAAATTGCCTTCGCCAAAACCTTCATTACCCTTGCGCTGAATGATTTCGAAAAAGATCGGGCCGATACAGTTCTGGGTAAATATCTGCAACAACAAACGTTTGTGGGTTTCGGCATCGGCATCAATGAGAATGCGGTTGGCTCGCATCGACTCAAGCTTTTCGCCATGCCCGGGAATCCGTTCGTCAACCACCTCATAATAGGTATCGGGGGTGTCCAGAAACTGAATCTGCAGGGCGTGCATGGCCTCGACCGTGGCATAAATGTCATCGGTAAAGCAGGCCACATGCTGGATACCTTCGCCCCGATACTCGTCCAGATACTCGTTGATCTGGCTCTTCGGTTCAGAGGATTGGTTCAAGGGAATACGCACCATGCCATCGGGTGCAGTCATGGCCTTGGAGACCAGTCCAGTCTTGGCTCCCTTAATGTCGAAATAGCGAATTTGCCTGAAATTGAATAGCTTTTCGTAATACTCCGACCATTTCTCCATATTGCCAAAATACAGGTTATGGGTCAGGTGATCGATGTACTTGATACCAAACCCCACGGGATGCCGGTCTACCCCCGGCAGGTATTCAAAATCGTCGGCATACACCTCCCCCCGGCCGCCGTATCGATCCACCAGATACAGCATGCAGCCACCGATACCCTTGATAGTGGGCGTGTTCACTGACTTGGTGACTTCTTTCACGGCGATCGCTTCGCCGCCGTGAGCCAGGGCCTGTTGGCGCACCCATTGCGCTGGCTTGCTGAAGCGAATCGCGAAGCCGGAGGCACAGGGGCCATGCTGCGCGGCGAAATCCATGGCGAATGAACCCGGCTCCTCATTTACCAGAAAATTGCAGTCTCCTTGGCGATATAGCGTCACCTGCATCCGCTGGTGGCGGGCCACCGGGGTAAACCCGAGCAGGGGAAACAGCTTATGTAGCAAGGATGGATCCGGCGCGGCAAACTCCACAAACTCGAAACCATCCACCCCCATCGGGTTTTCAAACGGCGTGATGGGGGTGCCCGCATTGGCTTGCTCATTCATGATCAATCTCCGCTAGTATCGGGTAGATAAGCTTGCACCCACCGCCATAGGGTTATAGTTTCAAATGTAACTATTGGCAAGCCGCAACGCAACAATGACCGATCATCTGCCACTCGAACTGGAACATTTTTTGCCCTACCGACTGTCGGTGCTTTCCAACACCATCAGTCAGGGTATCGCTCGCGAATACCACTCGCGTTTTGGACTCAGTATCACCGGCTGGCGAACGATGGCCGTACTGGCACGTTTCGACCAGGATGGGTTATCCGCACGCCAGGTCGCCGAGCGTACCGCCATGGACAAGGTGGCGATCAGTCGCGCGGTCAGCAAACTCGTGGCCCGGGGCCTGATCAACCGTGAGCTGCACCAGGATGACCGTCGCCGCTCAGTGCTAGCCCTCACCCCCGAGGGCTGGATCATCCACGACCAGGTGGCCCCCCTAGCCCGCCGCTACGAACGCGAGGTACTGCAAAAACTCAATCCGGAGGAACAGGTCTGGCTGGAACGGATCCTCGACAAGCTGTCACCACTGTAGGCACATTGCCAGGGCACACTCCGTGGCAGGTAGGCAGTCTATCGGCCATCGGCACGATGCCAAGCATGAACTGGCGCTTGGTCAGGCCTTCTTTAGCCATATCGAACTGGCGCGGATCTTCGGTGTCGTCGTGGCGTTGGCGTGAAGATGCAGATTCATATGTGATCTCGCTGGTCAAAGAGTTCTTTCAAAGCTTCTCGAGCAACCAACAGAGCATAGCTCCTCGGCACTAAGTAATCATAGGGTACCCAATATTTACTCACCTACCGAGTGGTTGTTGGAATCTCTCAAAACCGTCACGAACGGGCCAAGTGCTTAGGAGTCGCGGAGTAAGCGACGAGACCTTTCAAGTAAATAGGCAGGTACCGAATAAGCACACGACACTACGATTGGCTCACACAGTAGATTTTTAGAGGTTCCCGAAATCTTGATGTCAACCCAGGTCTGATGTAGTGTTTTGACGCATTAGCTTCACCAAACAAGGGAGAGCCAAGTCGTAGGGGCTGAGGTTCCAGGAGAAATGTGGCCAGGTCTCGTATTGTAGCATGCTGATTACCGGCGTAACCATAAAGGCTACCTGATTAGCGTCGTCTGACAGCAAAGTCGCAGCCTATGCGACACCCGGGTC
>CAYOLM010000098.1:1268-5546 GCA_964404785.1 uncultured Mizugakiibacter sp. | reverse complement strand
GATCCAGCGACCCTTGTGGATTCAGCACTCGGTTTCCGAATTCGGCCACCACGGCTTTGAGTCCCGGGGTATGGGCTGCGAGTACTTCGCGCGCCGCTGCATCGGCATCCAGAATGGCTACGCCCAGAGCTTCGAAGCGCCGGGCTACAGTGGATTTTCCAGAAGCGACACCGCCGCTCAGGCCGACGCACCATGGCCGTGTAGCTGCCAGATTCATGGCCGTAGGAACAGGCTCATATACCAGTGCAGCAGGTTGGAACCCGCCAGCATCCAGATCCATCCGGCGATCGCCAGATAGGGGCCGAAAGGGATAGGGGTACTGCGTTCCTTACCCTGTACAACGAGGAAAAGTGAGCCGGTGATCGCGCCAACCAGGGAGGAGATCAAGACGATCGGCAACAGGGCGATCGGCCCCATCCAGGCCCCCAGTGCCGCTAGCAATTTGAAATCGCCGTAGCCCATGCCTTCTTTGCCGGTCAGCAGCTTGAATAACTGATAAACACTCCAAAGGCTCAGATAGCCCAGGACGGCGCCGAGGATTGCTGCTTGGGGATGGATGAATATATTAGCCAGGGCAGCCAGAAGGCCGATCCAGAGCAATGGCTGGGTGAGGTTGTCGGGGAGTAGGTGGGTACGCAGATCGATACCGGAAGCGGCAATCAACATCCAGGTAAAGAATAGCGTCAACAGTCCTTGCAGAGTCGCTCCAAAACGCCAGATTACGACCGCACTAAGGATCGCGGTGAGTAGTTCGACCAGTGGATATTGCACCGAGATGGGAGTTTGGCAGTAGCGGCAGCGACCCCGCAGCCACAACCATGACAGCACCGGGATGTTGTCGAGCACCGCTAGTCGATGCGCGCAGGACGGGCAATGTGAGGGTTCACGGACGATGCCCGGTGGTGGTTTGGAAGCCACTAGCGTTTCACTGCTTGGCGCTGGGCTATGCTGCGGGTCGGTAGGGGGTTCCAGTAGATCGCGTGCTTCGAGTTTCCATACATACAGTAGGCGTTCAGGGAGCCGCAGGATAACTACATTCAAAAAACTGCCGATCAACAGACCCATACCACCAGCGATACCGACCCAGGTGGGTAGAGAAAAGGCGCTCAGAAATTCCATAAAAAATACCGGCAATAGCGCGCATCCCGGAATTCCGGGTAGAAGGGCAGCAACATAGGTTTAGAAAGTTCCGGCGAGCTTGAAGATGGGTAGATACAGACCGACCACCATGCCGCCGACGAGAATGCCAATGACGATCATAATCAGTGGTTCAAGCAAGGTACTGAGTGTATCCACGGCATTTTCGACTTCTTCCTCGTAGAATTCGGCAATTTTGAACAACATGCTGTCGAGGGCACCGGATTCTTCGCCGATGCCAATCATCTGCTCGACCATCTTCGGAAACAGTTCGGTCTGGCGCATGGCCAGCTCAAGCTTGTGGCCGACCGAAATATCGTCACGCATTTGCAAGACGGCCTTGGCATAGACCACACTTCCTGTAGCCCCCGATACGGCTTCCATGGCCTCGACCAGGGGTACACCTGCCTGGAAGGTCACTCCCAGGGTGCGAGCAAAGCGGGCAACCGCCGATTGACGGAGGATATTGCCGATGATGGGAACTCTCAGGGTCATGGCATCAATGGCATGTGCAAAAGGCTCGGATCGCTTGTAGGTCATGACCAGACCGACAATGGCTAGAACCAGGAAGATCAGGATCCACACGCCGTTACTCTTCACAAAGTTGGATGCGTTAACGATCATCTGGGTAAAGGCCGGTAGCTCGGCCCCGGCTTCCTGGAACACCCCCTGAAATACCGGAACCACGAAAATCAGCAAAACAAGGCTGACGATAAGTGCCACCGATAGCACCATAGCGGGGTAGAACATGGCTTTTTTAATCTTCGACTTAATCGCTTCCATCCGCTCCTTGTAGGTCGCCACGGTATCCAGAACCGTATCGAGTACACCTGCCGACTCGCCGGCACGCACTAGATTGCGGTACAACTCGTCAAATTGGACCGGGTGCCGACCCAGCGCCTCATGCAGTGAAGCTCCGCCTTCAATGGCTGTTTTAACGTCAGTAAGTACGTTTTTCATGCGTACATTGCTTTGACCGCTGGCAATAATTTCGAAGGACTGCACCATCGGTACGCCAGCCTTCATCATGGTGGCAATTTGTCGGCTAAAAATGGCGACATCGCGCGGCTTGATGGTTTTCCCAGCGCTACCAAAGAGTGGCTTGCGCTTCTCTCGTACGGTCTTGGGGTTCATGCCTTGGCGGCGCAACTCAGCCTTGACCAGACTGGCATTCTTCGAGGCCATCTCCCCCTTCATTTTGCGATCACGTTTATCGGTCGCAACCCATTCATACATCGTGAGTTTGCTCACCTGGGAGCGAGTAGCCCCGACATTCTGATCTTTCTTGGTGATGGTGGCGGTAGCCATAACTTATAAACCTCTTCAATCCTTGGTAACACGGTTGATTTCAGCAAGACTGGTCACGCCGTTACGAACCTTGAGCAAGGCCGACATGCGTAGATCGGAGACCCCATTTTGGATGGCCATTTCGGCAATCTGCAGAGCGTTGCCACCGTCCAGGATAATCTTCCGGATCGATTCACTCATGGGCATAACCTGGTAGATGCCCAATCGCCCCTTGTAACCTTCGTTGCAGTGCGGACAACCGATGGCATCGTACAGAACAATTTCTCCAGCTTCGATTTTCGCCGCATCTGCATCGTTGAAACCTTCGGCCTTAAGGGCGGCTATCGGTAAGGGGTCCATGGGTTTCTTGCAATCGTGTAGACGCCGGGCCAGACGCTGGGCGACAACCAGAGTGACGGCCGAGGTAATGTTATAGGGCGCGATGCCCATATTCATCAATCGTGAAATAGTCAGTGGCGCATCGTTGGTATGCAGGGTCGACAGCACCATATGACCCGTTTGCGCAGCCTTGATGGCGATTTCTGCCGTTTCCAGGTCACGAATCTCGCCGACCATGATGATGTCGGGATCCTGGCGCAGAAACGAGCGCAGCGCGGCGGCGAAGGTCATACCGCGTTTTACATTTTGTTGTACCTGATTGACCCCTGGAACCCGGATCTCCACCGGGTCTTCCACGGTAGAGACATTACGGCCTTCGGTATTGAGAATATTCAAGGCGGTGTACATAGACACCGTTTTTCCCGAACCGGTAGGCCCTGTCACCAGCACCATGCCATAGGGTTTATGGATGGATTTAAGAAATAGCTTTTTCTGGTCTTCTTCGTAACCCAGTTTCTCGACACCAAGCCGTGCTGCCGCGCCGTCGAGTAGGCGTAGTACGATTTTCTCGCCGGACAGTACGGGCAGGGTGCTGACCCGGAAGTCCATCGACCGGCCCTTACCGACGCCCAGCTTCATCCGTCCATCTTGCGGTACACGCCGTTCGGCAATATCGAGTGAACTCATTACCTTGAGACGAGCCGACATGCGCGGCGCAAGCTGCGAGGGTGGATTGGATACCGTGCGCAGCACGCCATCGATACGATAGCGAACCCGATAGCTACGCTCGTAAGGCTCAAAATGAATATCTGAGGCCCCGCGGCGGATTGCATCTAAAAGAATTTTGTTGACGTACTTGACGATGGGCGCTTCATCCTTGGTCAAAGCCATCGAATCGTCGACTTGCTCTTCCTCGTTGGTTTCAAGGGTCAGGGCATCGAGATCATCATCGTCATCAAGACCGGTAAGCACGGCGTTCGATGCCTGCAAGGCGGAGTCAATGGCTTGCTCCAGCGATTGTTCTTCAATCAGGATCGGATCGATCATCAGCCCGGAGTGAAATTTGATTTCATCCAGAGCGTGAGAATTGGCTGGCTCTGAAGTACCGATCGAAAGCCGATTGCCACGTTTAAGCAGCGGCAGTACATGGTGTTTACGGATCAACTCTTCACTGATCAGTTTGACCGGCAATAGGCTTAGATCCAGGGTGTCAATATTGAATACCGGCACCCCGAATTCGACCGATAGTGCGTGCAAAACACGGTTTGGCTCAATGATCGCGTTCAGCAGTAGATAGCGAGCCAGTGAAATCTTTTCTTTCTGCGCATCCACCACAGCTTTACGCGCGTCCGCCTCGCCGATAGCCTTTTGGATAACGAGTCGGCGCGCGATACCACTGAGGCCTGCTAGCGGCGGCTGTTTCAATTGCGTCGCCATAAGACTTTGTCCTAAGTCCCCGAAATAATGTCGAATCTACCGCAAAACGGCAGGCGATGGGTGAATTATCGAAACCTC
>CAYOLM010000098.1:0-1168 GCA_964404785.1 uncultured Mizugakiibacter sp. | reverse complement strand
AATAATGTCGAATCTACCGCAAAACGGCAGGCGATGGGTGAATTATCGAAACCTCAGCTGTCAAGTAGTGTAAAGCAAGCTGCAGGATATGAACCCCTTCACATTCCGTATGGGGCTGCTGGTAGCCCGGAATTCACTCACGATAAGAACCATACTTGCTTACCTGGATGGCGGCATGTACCGATATATGGCTATTGCAGCAGTAGCCGATGAACCTTGTGGACAGGTAGTAGGGGTAGTCTGCTAGAAAAGATAATCTGTCGGGGTCAATTTCAGCATGCATCCTGAGCAGGATTCCCCGCTATGATGCGCACGTCTTTATCCAGCAAGGGGATGCTGTGCTCAGTATTGTGTTACCGGCTAAAAATGAAGCCGAGTCCCTGGCCACGCTGCTGCAGAAATTGCGTGTGGCCCAGCCTGAAGCCGAGATTCTGATCATGGACGATGGATCCACCGACGGTACGCCTGCAATCTGCGCCCAACATGGGGTGCGGTGTTTGTCGACACCGTATTCAATGGGCAACGGCGCGGCGATCAAGCGCGGGGCACGGGCCGCCCACGGTGAGATCATCGTGTTCATGGATGCTGATGGGCAACATGAGCCGGAGGAGATTGCTCATCTTCTCGCCAAGCTTGAGCAGGGTTATGACATGGTCGTCGGCGCACGGGATCGATCTGGCCAGGCTGGACTAGGGCGGGGGCTGGCCAATAGCTTTTACAACTGGCTGGCTAGCCGCATGACCGGACACCACATTGAGGACCTCACCTCGGGCTTTCGCGCCGTACGGGCAGATCGTTTTCGTGAGTTTCTGCATTTGCTACCCAACGGGTTTTCCTATCCAACCACCAGCACCATGGCTTTTTTTCGCAGTGCCTACGCCGTCGCCTACCTGCCCATCCAGGTTAAAAAGCGCCTTGGCAAGAGCCATATCCGCCCCATTCGTGATGGCTTACGCTTCCTGTTGATTATTTTCAAGATTGCCACGCTTTACTCACCACTGAAGTTGTTTGTACCCACCAGCGGACTATTCTTCTTGCTCGGCCTCATCAACTATCTGCACACCTACCTTGACCAGGGCCGGCTCACCAATATGAGCACATTGCTGTGGAGTGCGGCGGTGATCGTGTTCCTGATCGGCCTGATCTCTGAGCAGATCACCAATCTGAC
>CAYOLM010000097.1:3761-5567 GCA_964404785.1 uncultured Mizugakiibacter sp. | reverse complement strand
GGGTAGGCCAGCAACGCCCGTTCGGCAGCAGAAGCAAGCTGCATCCCGGTACGTTGGTACCGGTGGGCGCTGACAGAGAGGAACGCGCGAGCCATGGGCAGGATATCCTCATGTCGTTCACGCAGTGGTGGCAAACGGATTTCGACGGTATTGAGCCGGTAATATAGATCCTTGCGAAACCGGCCTGCGGTGATCTCGTCGGCCAGATCGGCGTTAGTCGCCGAGATCAGGCGCACGTCTACGCGCTGCGTGCGCGACGAGCCTAGTCGTTCGAACTCACCTTCCTCGAGTACGCGCAACAGCTTTGCCTGTTGTGCGTAGGGAATATTGCCCACCTCGTCCAGGAACAGCGTACCGCCGTCGGCCAGTTCGAAGCGGCCGATACGCTCGTGCTTTGCATCGGTGTAGGCCCCACGTACGTGGCCAAACATTTCTGATTCGAACACGCTTCCAGCGATGCCGCCCATATTGACCTTGATGAAGGTCTGCGTAGCGCGCCCGGAAAGCTGGTGCAGTCGTTGTGCGATGACCCCCTTGCCGGTGCCGTTTTCGCCCAGCACTATTACATTGGCGTCACTGTGTGCTACCCGCGAAATCAACTCCAGTACGTTACGCATGGCGGGGGATTCGGCAACAAAGTCCGACTGGTTCGCGTCGCGAAGCAGAGCGTTTTCGGTTTCTAGGCGATGCTGTCGGCGCACACTCTCCGCCAGCGCTATCTGCGCGCGCAGAACCGCCAGCAGGCGGGCGTTATCCCACGGTTTTTCGATGAAGTCGCTGGCGCCGCGGCGCATGGCCTCCACCACCAACGGCACGCTGCCCCAGGCGGTCATGACCACGATCGGCATCTGTGGATCCAGATCCCTGAGTCGCTCCAGTAGTGCTAGACCCTCTTTGCCCGAGGTGGTATCACGGGCGTAGTTCAGGTCGATCAATGCGCAGACAAATGCCTGCTCGCGAATTGTTTTGATAGCAGCATTTGTGCTCTCGACACTCCGGCTGGCGATACCTTCGGTTTTCAGCAACAGGTGCAGAGCCTGACGCACGTCGGCCTGATCGTCGACGATCAACACCATGGATTTTTCGGCTCGCGGAATTCGTGCGTTCATGGCCCAGTCTAGCAAGTGTCAGTCATCGCCAAGCACGACGCCGGGCGGAGTGCGTGCCGCGCGCAATGCGGGCGGCAGTGTGGCAAGCAAACCCACGGCCAGCAGCACCAGCCAGGTCAGCATCAGGCTCCAGGGTTGTATCCAGCTTGCACCGAGCTGCAGTAGCAGGTCACGTGCCAGCAGGCCGAGCAGCATGGCCAGCCCACTGCCCAGCAGCAGGCCGATCAGTGTGCGTAGTAGAGCGCCACGCAGCACCAGCCGCAGTAACTGCATCGGCGAGGCGCCCATGGCCAGGCGTACGCCGAACTCGCGGGTGCGGGCGCCAGTGGTCACACGGGTAATGGCGAACAGACCAACGGCAGCCAGTATCAGTGTCGCCAGCGCCAGCAACAGCACGATCTTGGAGAGGAGTGTCAACATGCTGATCGGGATTGGAGCGTCATCCGCTAGCGGCCGCAAGTGAGCCACGGCGAGCAGGGGTGCCTCCGCGTGCACTGCCGCGGCGATGGACGCAGCCGACGGCACTCGTCCCGGCCGCATGCGTACGATGAAATACGGGGAAGAATCGGCGAAGGTGCCGGCTACCCGGGCCGTTGCCGACGTGATCGGCAACCACAGCAAGGGCTCGCTGGGACTGCTGTCCGAGAAGGTGTTGCCAACAACGCCCGCGATACGGAACTCGATTTTGGTCTTTCCG
>CAYOLM010000097.1:0-3661 GCA_964404785.1 uncultured Mizugakiibacter sp. | reverse complement strand
CGTAGCGCCAGACCCTGGCGCGTCTGCTGCGCTCGGACCAACATAAGATTGACCAGATTGCTGACCAGCACCAACAGCAGTCCGGCCAGTGCCAACTCCATCAGTGGTCCAATATCCAAGCTGCCGTTGAGCTTTGCGATCGGTACCGTGCGATAGACGAAGTGCATTGGTTGTTGGTCACCGTGCCGCAGCATCATGGCGCGCACGCGCGCCGTGGCCAGTGCGGCCAGCTGTGTGGGATCGGTACCGGAGCGCAGGCGGACCAGCGGGACCAGGTTATTGGTATCGCTTTTGGCAGCATCGAGTTGCAGCGGTAACAACAGGTCTACGGAAGGCCCCAAAGCTAGGAAGTTGGCGGTCAACACGCCGATAATCGGTATGCGGTGGCCGTTGATCTGCACGCTGCGACCCACTACGTGTTGACCAGCGAAGTGACGCTGCCAGAACCCGTGTGTGAGGATCACCGCCGGAGGCCCATGGGGCTGGTCTTCGGTGGCACTGAAATAACGGCCCTGTGCCATGCGGATACCCAGTGTGGTCAGATAACCGCGGCTGGCGCGCACTTCGCTGGCCAGCACGGGCTGGCCGCCGGCGCTGAAATTGACGTCGCCGGATGCCGTGCTGATCACGCCGATCGACACCAAACCCGGTAGGGTACGCAGGATACGGTAGTCGCGTTCTTTGATTGGCGAGTAAACGGCGCCGGGAAGTGTCGGCACCGGGCTGAGCAGGAACAGTTTTTGTGGCTGAGCAGCGTTGATCGGCTGATCGAGGTTGCGCATCAGATTGATGAAGGCGGTCGAAAAACCCACCCCAAGTGCCAGCGTCAGACCCGCTAGCAAGACGAAGCCGGGCCGGCGCAGACTGCTACGCCAGACTTGCCAGAGCTCCCGCAGCAGGATGTCCGGGCTCATGACTCCTGTCCCAGGTCAACGAGTGCATCCAGCCGCGCGGTATCCTCATGGACGCATTGCTGATAGGTTTGTTCATCGACAATCTGGCCGTCGAACAGATGCACGCTGCGCTGTGCCAGTGCGGCATAGCGGGGATCGTGGGTGACCATACAGATGGTCGATCCATTGCGGTGCAGTTCAGTCAGCAGTTGCATGACGGCATCGCCGTTACGGGAGTCGAGGTTGCCAGTGGGCTCGTCGGCCAGCAGGATTGCAGGCTGACCGACCAGGGCCCGGGCCACGGCCACGCGCTGTTGCTGTCCTCCTGACAGTTGCGATGGATAGTGGCGGAGGCGGTGGGCCATGCCGACCTGTTCCAGTGCTTCGTGCACACGGCGGTGGCGTTCGGCACGACCGATGCCGCGCCGGTAGGTCAGAGGCAGCTCGACATTTTCTGCGATATTCAGGTCGCCGATCAGGTTGAAGGCCTGAAAGATGAAGCCGATTTCGGCATTGCGCAAGCGTGCGCGCTGGCGCAGGCCGAACGAAGCGACTTGCTGACCGTTGAGTACGTAGCGGCCTTCGGTTGGGGTGTCCAGCAGGCCGAGGATGGAGAGCAGAGTGGTCTTGCCGCAGCCGGACGGCCCGGTGATGCAGACAAACTCGCTCTTGCGAATTTCAAGATGCACATCGCTGAGTGCATGGGTTTCGATATCGTCGGTCTGAAAGACCTTGCGAACATGGGTAAGCGTGATGACGGCGGTTGGCATGGAGAACTCCCTGACTGTCAATGAATGCGTAGGCGGTGGTACTTGTCCCAGTTGCTGGTGTCGGAAAGAATTACCTGGTTCCCGACCCGGAGTCCGCGCAGGATCTGGACGCGGTCGATGGATGCGGCTCCAAGACGTACGGGCACCCGGGTCGCGACATCACCGGCATGGTTAAGACGGAACAGGGATATCTCGGCATTGGACTGACCCAGCGCGGGACGATCCATCCACAGCACGTTGCGTAAGCGCATCACGCGGATGCGGCCTTCGACCGACAGATCGGGGCGGGCCCCACGGGGTAGCGGGCCGCTCAGGTCCACTTCGATGCGGACACTGCCCTCGTGAACGGTCGGGTCGATTCGTGCGACCTGGCCTGGGATCAGTCCATTATGGGTATCGACGCTGACCGGCATGCCCAGCGCGACATCCTTGGCCTGGACCTCGGGCACCTGCAAGCGTGCCATCAGCACGCCGTTACGTGCCACCTGCGCGAGATTGGTGCCTACGGCGACCTGCTGGCCTTCCTGCACGGCGATTTCCTGCACTACGCCGGCCATGCCGGCCCGTACTTGCAGGGCATCGGCCTGCTGTAGGCGTAGCGCCAGCAAGTTGCGCTGTTGCTGCACGGTGGCCCGTGCTGCCGCAAGCTGGGCGCGCACGTTGTTACGGAAAACCGTGATTCGCTGATTTTCAATGTGTACCCGATAGCCCAATTGTTTCAGTGCGATCACACTTTGCCGGTATTGCACCATGGGAATTATTCCCTTGGCAGCAACCGAAGCCTCGGCTTCGACCCTGATTTTGGCCGAAGCATATGCGGCTCTTGCAGCGGCCAGGGTGGCCTGTTCGTCCAGCAGTTGCGATTGCAGGGCGCTATGTTTCGCGGCGAGGTCGGCCTTGGCCAAGGCTACGTCGGCCTCGGCGCTACTCAGTCTACCCATGACCTCAGGGTTACTCAGATCCATCAGCACTGTATTGGCCTTAACGACTGAGCCGGGACTGACCAGGATGCGGTCGACTTCGGCGGCTGAAGACGCTGCAATCCAGCGTCTCACCTTGGGCAGCAGTATTCCATCCGCACGTACGTTGATGATCAGAGTGCCGCGATGCACGCTGCCGATCCACAGATTAGACCGGTCGAGCGTCGGCAGGGCAGGGCCCAGTCGGACGAGACCAACGGCCGTGGCGAGCATGGCGACGATCGACAGCGAGCCGACGACCCAAATTCGACGATGTTTACGAGTGCGCAGGGTAACATTTCGAAAATCCATGCAAGCTATACAGCAAGGAATATGCCAGATTCGTTCTCTATCACGAAGGCATGTAGATCAAGGTATTGCAGTCATCAACGAGGGCTTCGTCCGGTTCTGGCGTCCGCAATCGGATCGTGCTTGTACGTGAACGGACGCTCGCCGGGCTGACTCAGGGTAGGAATAGGGCAATCAGGTCGTTGAGAAAGCGCTGGCCAAACGGGGTGGCCTGGAGCCGGGTGGGGTCGTCACTCATCCAGCCGCGGGCGATGGCGTCGGCGACGCGGCCGGTGATGGTCGCGTCGTTCAGGCCGCTGCGTTGCGCAAACCAGTTCCGTGGCACGCCGTCGATCAGGCGCAGGGCGTTGAGCATGAATTCGAAAGGAATTTCTGCTGCCGGGATCGTCGCACATTGTTCGAGACGGTCGGGCTGGTGTACCGATCCCATGTACAGCTTTGGGTTGCGACGCTTGGCGCGGCGCACGATGTGGCCGTCGTTACGGCTGATTTTGCCGTGGGCGCCGGCCCCGATGCCTAGATAATCGCCGAAACCCCAGTAGTTGAGGTTGTGCCGGGCCTCGCGTCCTGGCTTGCTGTAGGCGGAGACCTCGTACTGGATGTAGCCGACTTCGGCCAAGCGCGCCTGACAGCTTTCCTGCATGGCCCAGGCAAGATCACTGTCCGGTACCGCTGGTGGCGGCTGCTTGCCGAAGGGCGTGCCGGGTTCCAGAGTGAGCTGGTAGTGGGA
>CAYOLM010000096.1:0-5574 GCA_964404785.1 uncultured Mizugakiibacter sp. | reverse complement strand
GGACTCCAGCAAGTAGCGTAAATCGCCTGCGACGAGTAGTGCCATCCACCGCTACACGGTGTGGCACAACTTAAACCGACGCGTCTCTAGAATTACCGCGGCGATTTACGGCCGGCTCGGGGATACGGAGAGAAAGTGCTCGATAGCATCGTTGAATGCATCGTTCTGATCGCCGGCCACCATGTGGCCAGCCCCATCGACCTCGACAGCCTGTGCACCCGAAATCAGCGCCAACAGGCCATCAACACCTTCCCGGCTAACTACGTCACTGAGCTTGCCATGTACCAGCAGGGTCGGTAGCTGTACTTGGCGGGCGGCCAACCACAACTTCTGCATATCAACAGTTCCACCCAAACGCCGATCACTGTTTACCAGCGCTGGATCCCAATGCCAGTACCAGCGACCGTCTTCGGCTAAGCGGACGTTCTTGCGTAACCCATCCGGGTTGGGTGGCTTGGCGCGTTGTGGAAGATAAGCAGAGACAACAGCGGCCACTTCTTCGAGTGTCGCAAAGCCATCCAGGTTGGCACGCATAAACTCCTGGATACGGCGCAGGCCGGTTGCCTCCATCCGCGGTACGACATCGACTAATACCAATCCCTGGGCGACTACCTCGCGAGGGTGTTCACCTACTGCCAGTAGCGAGATGAGACCACCCAGCGAAGCTCCGATCAGTACCGGCGGTTGCTGCAACTGGCCGAGTACCCCATGAAGATCGGCTACAAAGGTATCAAGTCGGTAATCGCCATCGGGCGCCCAGTCGCTGTCGCCATGGCCGCGTAGATCCAGGGACACGACGTAGTAATTGAGTCGGACCAGACGATGAGCAAGTTTGTTCCAAGAGTGCCGGGTCTGACCACCGCCATGCAGCAGCACCACGGCCGGCCGGGACGGATTGCCGCCAACATCAGCCGTCAGCGTTACCCCCCCACTGCCGTTGAATCGTTGCAACTTCATAGACGGGCACCTCGAAAAACCGTAGCTAACGGTTCGAGTGCAAAGTACCACCTGGTTAGTTTACGATATATATCAAATAGATAGCCTAGGAATAAATGAGGGCGTAACGTAAGAATTGGGCCGCGCAGCAGATCTATCGAGGTGCCCAGACGTCCCCACACGGTTCCGAACACTACGATTCTTTGGTATCCACTACCTCCGGCGAACACGATGCGAAACGAGAGCTCTCGGTGCTCATCCGTGGGCATGATTCAGCTCGTCCGCAGTCAGATCGGAAAAACCGCGGCCCTGGTCGGCCAAGCGCATCAATAGTGCGGCTTGGTGCCAATAGCCGTAAGCATTACCGAGTTGCACGGCGTAATGGTCTATGCGTGCCGCGATGTTGGCAAGGCCAAGCGTATCAGCCCAGAACAGCGGCCCACCCAAATAGTCGGGGAAACCGTAGCCATTGATCCACACCACGTCAATGTCACCCGGACGGTAGGCGATACCTTCTTCTAGGATCTTCGCAGCCTCATTAATCAATGGGTAAAAACAGCGCTCGATAATCTCCTGTGTGCTGATGTCGCCGCGATATGCGATACCGTGGCGAGAGGCAAGTTCAGTGCAAATCTTTCCGACAATCGGATCGGCCATTGGCGTGCGTCCCTCATAGCGATAGAAGCCGCGGCCGCTCTTCTGCCCGTACCGGCCCAGTTCCATCAGCTTCCGAACTACCGCCTGGTAGCAAGGGTCCAGTGGTAGAAGTCCGTTCTTGCCTTGTTCAAGCGCTACCTTGGCCACCACGTCCACGCCAGCCATGTCGAGCATGCGGAACGGCCCCATTGGCATACCCAGCGACTGGACCGCCGCGTCGACCTGCTGCGGCGTAGCGCCCTCCAGCAGTAGTCGTTCAGATTCGCGCAGGTAGCTCTCCGCCATACGGTTGCCGATGAAACCATGGCACATGCCTGACACCACCGGCACCTTACCGATAGTCCGGGCCAGCTTCACCACCGTGGCCAGAACATCGGGTGCGGTCTTGGCCCCGCGCACCACTTCCAGTAGTCGCATTACATTGGCCGGACTAAAGAAATGCATGCCCAGCACGTTGGCAGACCGGCCATAGGCCTTGGCCAGCACATCCACGTCTAGGGTGGATGTGTTGGAGGCAATGATCGCATCCGGCTTGCAAATTTCACTGAGCCGCGCGCAAACTCGTTTCTTCAGCTCCATGTCTTCAAACACAGCCTCGATAACTAGGTCACAGTCGGCAAGGTCAGCGTAGTCCAGCGACCCGCTGAGTCGTCCCAAATACTGCTTAATCTGCTCGCCCGTAATACGGCCTTTGGCCGCCGTTGCCTCGTAGTTCTTGCGGACGATGCTTAGGCCGCGGTCGAGCGCGGCTTGGCCGGCTTCAACGATCACCACAGGGATACCGGCGTTTACGAAGTTCATTGCAATACCGCCGCCCATGGTGCCGGCACCCACTACCCCTACGCGTTGAATTGACCGCAATGGCAGGTTCACCACTAGGCGGGGAATCTTGGTCACCTCGCGTTCAGCGAAGAAACGGTGGCGCAGGGCTGCTGACGCGGGGGAACGCAGACATTCGGCAAACAAACGTTGTTCAGTCGCCATACCTTGCTCGAAAGGTTGCGTCACCGCTGCTTCGACACAGGTGATGATGCATGCAGGTGCCGGATTACCGTTGGGCCGCTGAGCCAGCGCCTGGCGTGCCTGCTTGAACAAGTCCGCCGATACCGAGGCCGGGTCCACCGATAGAGCACTGGCACGCCGTAGCGCGCAGCCTTCGCTCATCACGCGCTCGGTATAGGCAATGGCCGCTTCGAGCAGATCACCATCAACCACCTCATCGATGATGCCTAGTGCAAGCGCCTTGTCGGCCGGGACTTGCACTCCGGTCAGGATTATCTTCAATGCTGTTTTAGCACCAGCCAGGCGTGGCAGGCGTTGCGTGCCGCCGCCGCCCGGCAACAGTCCCAAGCGAACTTCCGGCAAACCGATTCTGGCAGAACGCAGGGCCACGCGGAAATTGCAGACCAACGCTAACTCCAAACCGCCGCCCAACGCGGTGCCATGCAACGCGGCCACCACAGGTCGCCCACAATTTTCGATCAGATCGAATAACTCATGAATATCCGCTACCAATGGCTGCATCGAAGCGAATTCGGCGATGTCAGCACCAGCGATAAAGGTACGGCCTGCGCAATACAGGATGATTGCGGCAATGTCAGGGTCGACGGCGATCTGCCGTAAGACCGTAATGAGTCCCGCACGCACATCCCGCGAGATGGCATTCACCGGTGGGTTATCGACGCGTACTAAGGCGAAGGTGCCGCGCTTTTCCAGGGTCACCCGATTCTTTTCCACGATCCGTGTCCTCTGTTTCTGTGTAGTTTGCCAGTCTGTCGATGCCGCAGCTGGCATGTGTAATGTCTATCAGGCGGTCGCGAGCGACCGCTGCCAGGCATCCGTCCGCACCGGTTCCTGCCGCAAGATCATCAAGTGACGCGAACCGGCGAAGATTTCCCTAGGCGGCAAACCATAAACCTGTCGAATCGTATGACTGAAATGGGTCGAGTCGGGATAGCCAATATCCAGCGCAATATCGATGAGTGCGTCGCGTCGATTAACGTGGTAAAGCATGGCACGGGCACGTTTCCAGGCTTGAAATTTGCGGAAGGCTACGCCGGTTTCTTGTTTGAACAGGTGCAAGAAGTGCGAGAAAGATAAGCCCGACTCTGCGGCACAGGCGCAAGCGCTGTAATGGCCGGTAGGGTCGTGCCTGATCTTGTTGATGATGGCCGCCACGCGAGCATCCAGTGCATGCGGAGCCAATGCCCGGCCCCAGAATAGACCGTCGACATCGAGTGTTTTCACTCGTGGCCCATAGTCGATGGTTTGCAGGCAGGCATAGGCCTCACGGATGCGATTCAACGTTGCCGCCTCATCGCATGAAGGCCCAGTGAAGAAGGCCGGAAGCCGTGTCAGATTGACACTTTCCGGTTCAATCATGATCGAACCGATCATCGGGGCATCGGTAATGATACGATGGCAAACATGGGGGGGTACTACCGCTAGCTCGCGTTGCGCCCAATGACACCCGTCCAGGCATAGGCTGAAGGGGCTGTCCAGCGAGGCATATAGCATGAGCGCGCCGCATTTGCGTAGCGAAGGCGCTCCAAGCAAGCCCAGGTAGAAGACTCGATCCGGAGTCAGCAACATGATGCGTTGGTGGCCGATGTGATGTCTGTTGTCGCCCGCACTGTTTAATTGCTTCATGTCCAGCCCTCCCCGGGTAGTAAGCTTTATCGAGCTTCGCGCAGCACTCAGGACGCCTCTGAATGTACGTCGATACGTACCTGTTCTGCAGCACCAAGGGTAATAATGCGAAGCGACGCAGAAGATGGGTGCGATCACCGTAGTAGCAACCTACATTCAGTCCCTCGGCCATACCCATGCCACCGTGGATTGGCACAACGTAGACCATCCAGTTAGCCTGGTGTCCCCGTGTGACACAGATCTTCCGACCATGAATCACGTAGTGGTTGTCCGCGCTGTGGACCAGGGTCTTAAGGATGGTTAGGCCTGAACCAGCACTTGGCTCGGAGTAACCCCAGCACCACAATTTAGCGACCGCAACTCGTTCCCCCTCGAAAAGGGGGGACGGGGTAACTGACCAGCTTGAGTTGTCATACTCATTCGGCCGCATATAGGTCAGCCAGTTCTTAGACACCAAGTGCTGTTTCCAGGCCGCTCGGGGGGCCTTGTCCGGTGAAATACCCAACTGCTGACCTACATCGGGATCATCGGTGGGGGGCGGGTGCGTCCATTCGTGCTCCTCCTGGCGGAATCGAAGCTCTTCCACGCTGAAGTTGAGGTGCATGTCTATAATCCTTATCAAGCACTTCCCACCACGGTTGTTAGAAGCACCGAGGTCTTTCTCATAGGAAGCCGTATTTCAGTTCGAATTATCATTGCGTAGGGTAGGGCGGCAGTTCAATCGTCCATTCCGACGAAACGATGACAGTTGGTTGTCTGATAGCAAATCACAGAGCCCGCAGTCGGCACATTTTCCATCCGCAATCGGGATGTATGCGGACACGGAGAAACTTCCTGCTGAGACGGCCGGTGTGGGCCATTCTAAACTTGAGTCAGTCGAACACCGCCGCGTTGATATTCAAAGTTTCATCGCAAAATCAGTCGCCAGGCAACCTCTTCGAAATGCTTTAGCCCCCGCATCTGAAAAGAAGTGTGGTGGTCAATCACGTCTTTGCGCGAAAGCTCCTCGAATCGATAGTGCTTGTTATACAACTGCTCAAGTTCTGTGGTGGAAACGGCAAACGGTGACCCCGACATGTGGACCGGGTCGTATTCGAAACGGACCAGCAGTTGCGGAGCCGTGTTGGTCAGACTTGTGACCCGATCCGCATAACGGGTGCGCATGTCGGCCGGTAGCGCCACTAAGGTCGCGCGATCATAGACCCGCGACACCGGTCCCAGATTGTCGGGTGTCAGCTCGAAAAAAACACCTTCGAACACGCTCCGCCTATCATGTTGCCAAAGCTTCCCGCCGCACCACTTCGTTATTTTGGGCGTAGTCTCCAGTTGCCC
>CAYOLM010000095.1:0-5578 GCA_964404785.1 uncultured Mizugakiibacter sp. | reverse complement strand
ACATCTGCGCCAACAGGCGGGTCTGGAAAACATAAAACGGACTCGACAAATCATGTGAGACTTCCTGCTCGATCGCCCCGCGTTCCTTGTTCCAGCCATGCGCAGTCAGATCCAGCCCGCGCATACGGGTGGCTCCTATATGTAGCGCCACACTCAAATCCTGAGCTGGAGCGGCAAAGTAATAAGAGGTGACCCCTTGGGTAGTGAAGGCATTGAAGTCCCCACCCATACCGGCCCCAATCGTGGCCAACTGTGCCCGAGTCATACCTGGACTACCCCGAAACATCATGTGCTCCAGCGCATGGGCAGTACCCGGAAAACCTTTGGGTGTTTCATCTGAACCGACCAGATAACTGATCTGGGTCGTAACCACCGGGGCTAACCGGTTGCGCACAATGACCACTCGCAAACCGTTGCTCAGGGTTGCGCGCAGGACATTCGGAGTTACTCCTTGTCCCGCCTGAACGGCACTTAGCGGAGCCAATCCCAATGCCAGCAGGGCACAGGCAATGACTGCAAAACGTCTCGTATCCATGGATATTCCCTCCTCAAAAATGGTGAACCGGAAGGGCCGGTTCTACCCCTCGAATGCAATTGACCACCGTCTGGGCAATGAGTTCCAAAGCTGATTGAAATTGTGAAGTAATTGTAATGTTATGCCCTGAACCGCCCAATCTGTTGCACTTTCGTAACAACCACATCCCATCGGGAGCCCATTCGTGGTCCCTGCAGCGAATCCCGCTAGTCTCCAAGGCGCAGGGGCTCGGCATGTAGGGAGGCAAGACCCATGAACCGGCCATTCATCTGGCTGTGCGTACTAGCTCCAGTGATACTTATCAGTGGCCTCAGTGCGACCGAAGCCGCCTCGTATATCGTTATCGGAACCCGCACCAGCAATTCTCAGGCCTTGCAGCGGCGGCTGCAGACCGAACCCGGCAACCGTATTACCCGAAACCTGTCAGCCTTGCAAAGTTTTGTCGTTACCAGCAGCGACCCGGGCTTTATGCAACGGGTGCGGGGATACCGTGGAATTCAGGCGGTAATCTTGGATCCAACCCTGGTATCACGTGACCCCCCCAATCAGCCGCTGGCGGATTCTACCCAAACCGCCGCACGGCAGCGTGAGCAGGCACTAGCTGCGGGTGCTCCGCAAACCTTGGCAGGAGGTGCAGTGGATCTCGGCCTGCTGAGTGGCAACCCGCTTTACCAAACGCAATGGGCCTTGCAAGACGTTGGGGTTACCGCAGCCTGGCAACGGGGTTACAGCGGTAAAGGGGTACGGGTGGCCATCCTTGATTCAGGTATCGATTGTAGCAATCCCTGGCTGCAACCCAATATCGACATGACGGATGCGCGGTCGTTTATTGCCACTGAAAACGTCTGTGTACAACCCGGCTTTTACTTCAATCACGGTACCCATGTGGCCGGCATTGTTGCGGCCCTGCCCAGTGGCTTCGGTTCAGTCGGTATCGCTCCTGGCGCCACGCTGATCCCGGTCAAGGTGTTGTCCGAGTATACCGGCAGCGGCCCATTCAGTGCCGTACTGGCGGGTATCGTGTACGCCAGCGATCAACGGGCGGATGTCATCAACTTGAGCCTCGGCGCCTTTCCACTACCCGTGACCCATCCCCAAGTTAATGCACTACGGGTGTTATTCGTGCGGGCCACATTCTATGCCAACCAACGTGGCAGCAGTGTGCTAGTAGCGGCTGGCAACGATGCCGCCCAGCTCGGCTGGAATGGCAACATCGGCCTGCCGGCCAGTGTGCCGCGAGCCATCACCATCAGTGCCAATGGCCCGGCAGGTTGGGCCACGCATTTGCCGCAATATGACTTTCTCGATTATCTGGCTGAATACAGCAACTATGGCGTCATCATCGACCAATCCGCTCCCGGGGGAACGTCTTGGTATGCCTACTTTGGCAACGCCAGTCAGAACTGTACCGTCGCTTCCTTAAGCTTCCCCTGCTACGTGTTTGACTGGGTCATCAGTACCATTCCAGGGGGCTGGAGTTGGGCTGCGGGTACCAGCATGGCGACACCTGCGGCATCCGCTGTAGCCGCGCTAGCTATTGAAAAGGCCCGCCGTCAAGCAGGCGTTTCCGCTGATGGCAGTGCCCGTTTTATACGCTTCCGCTTAAGGCAGCCTAACCTGGTCAGCAACACTCTAAAATCTACCGGTGTTGATCGGGGACCACGAGGTTTTGATCTGTATTTCGGCCACGGTCGAATCAGTGCGGACAACGCCACCAACCCCCGCTATGGGCACGGTCGACCGGGGGCAGCGACGGCGCCTACCCCGGTGATTCCACCTTTCGCCCAGTAAGTTGCCGGCTTCAGGCCTATTCAGCCTGCTTAGGACTGAGACGGTCTACTGACCGTCTCAGTTCATTTCAATCCCGTCGGTCAGCCTGCGCAATACCGGAGCGATTCGATGCCTTACCCATGCCGGCAGCAGCACAAAACAGTCTCTACATCGATATCGAGCCTTCCCGGAAATCGCTTCGGTCGAGCCAGACATTGATCAACACCGAACGCCCGGAACGAGCCAGGGCCTGGGCCCGAGCCAGGGCTGCGGGCATCTCGTCCATGTTGCGAAGCAAAATACCCTCGGCACCGAGCGCAACGGCGACGCGATCATAGTCACTACGGGCCAGCTCCGTGCCCACTGCGTCGCCCAGTAGCTTGACCTGCTCGCGGGCGATCTGGCTCCAGCCGGCATCATTGCCGACCACGGCGATGACCGGAATACCGTGACGTACCAGGCTATCGAACTCGATCAGGCTGAAGCCACAGGCCCCATCCCCCCAGATCAGCCACAGCTCGGCACCAGGGCGGTTCACCGCTGCGCCGAGGGCGAAACCGGCCCCCACACCCAGGGTGCCAAAGACCCCGGGATCAAGCCAGCGCAGCGGGCCTCGCGGGCGTAGCGTATAGGCAGCGGTGGCCACGAAGTCGCCACCGTCAGCAACCATAATCGCCTGCTCGCCGGCGAGGCCTTCAATCTCGCGGAACAGGGCCAACGGATTCACATATTCCCCTACCCTTGCGGCTTGCTGGACGATCTCCACCTCGCGCTCGGCATCACGCTCACGCAATCCCGTCAGCCACTTGTCACGGCCGACCGGGGCCTGCCACTGTCTGGCGAGGGCCTCCAGAAAAAGACCAGCATCGCCGAGCGCGGTGATGGTCGGCTTGCGGTTAAGTCGGGCCTCGCGACGGCTGCGATTGGCGACAATCAGGCTGGCACTGCGGCGCACATGACGCCCATAGTCGAGGCGAAAATCACAGGGCAGCCCCGCCAGGACCACGCAATCGGCCTCGCGCAGGGCCCGCCGCCGCTGATGAAAAAGCTGCCTGGGGTGGGCTCGCCCGAGCAGTCCACGGGCCATCCCGGAAAGATAAAACGGCAACTGCAAAGTGGCCACGGCTGCTGCGACTCGATCCACATTGGCAACATCGATCACCGCCTGGCTGCCCACCAGTAACAGCGGTCTCTTGGCCTGTGCCAGGGCTGTAACCGCACGCTCGATGGCGGCTGGGGCCACTTGCCGAAGGCGCACCTTAGGCAGCGGTGGGGAGGAGTCTGCATGCCGCTCTGCGAACATCCGCGAGAGATGCCGGTTCAGGTACCAACGCTGCAGGCGCTCTGCCCAGGAGCGACCACGGGCACCAGCCTCGGCATACCAACCGCGGATGACTGTCTCGGCGTAAAGCAGATCCACCGGACACTCGATAAA
The DNA here is from genome assembly GCA_964404785.1 of uncultured Mizugakiibacter sp. Taxonomy (GTDB): domain Bacteria; phylum Pseudomonadota; class Gammaproteobacteria; order Xanthomonadales; family Rhodanobacteraceae; genus Metallibacterium. Next base: position 1,838 of record CAYOLM010000095.1, on the reverse strand, counting down.
TACCGGACCCGGTACTCCCTGGCGAGCCATGGTGAAGGCTTCTGCAACCGCTGGCGCCAGATCGGCGACTTTGCGAACCTTGCGTAACCACTTGACCTGCCCCGCCAGCAGTCGGGCCTGGTCAATATCCTGCAAAGCCCCATGACCCTGCAACACCGTGGGTGCGGCACCACCGATCAACACCAATGGAGATTGGGCGAGTTGCGCATTTTTCAGTGCCGTCAGCGTATTGCTGACCCCGGGCCCAGCGGTGACCACCGCTACCCCTGGCAAGCCGCTCAAGCGCGCCGCCGCATCGGCAGCGAACACCGCCGTCGCCTCGTGGCGGACATCCAGCACCCGGATCCCCTGGGCTCTGGCCGCAACCAGGATCGGAGAGATATGACCGCCACACAGGGTATAGAGGCTGCTGACCCCTTGCGCCTGCAGCGCCTCGACAATCCGCTCGCCTCCGTTCATGGCTACTTTCTGATTCATCACGGTGCTTGCTCCTGGTCGATATATTGCTGCCGCAAGGCCCGGTAATCAATCTTACCCACCCGGGTTTTCGGTAATCCGAGACGAAACTCGATCGTCCGCGGGCAGGACCATTTAAGTAAATGTTCGCGGCAATAGTCGATGAGAATCCGGGCGCTGTCATCATCTGCTGCCGTCGTGTCATGCAGCACTACGAATGCCATGACCCGCTCCATCTGGAACGGATCAGGCACGCCGACCACACAGGCTTCGGCTACCGCGGGATGGCGATCGAGAACCGCCTCCACTTGCGCTGGGTAAACGTTGAAACCGGATGACTTGATCATCCGCTTCAACCGTACGCTGAAGTAGAAAAAACCGTCTGCGTCCTGGCGCCCAAGATCCCCCGTATGTAGCCACATTTGGCCATCGGCATGCCGGCGCAGCACCTCGTGGGTGGCCTCGGGCTGATCCAGGTAGCCCTGCATCAAGGCCGGACCACAGATGCAAATTTCGCCTTCCTCGCCGATCGCCAGCTCATCCTGACTGCCGGGACGACATATCTTGGCCCCCATATCCGGGAACGGCACACCGATGGAACCTTCACGATAGCAATCCACCGGCATGGCCATGATCGCCGTCACCGCTTCGGTCAGACCATAGCCCTCCAGCAGCCGGACCTCGCCACCGCCCGCTTTAACCATGGCCTCGAAGTGCTCCTTCACCGGCCGCGGTAAGGTATCGGCGCCCGAAAAGGCGGCGCGTAGAAACGACCAGTCGATGTGGGCAAGCCGGCGATCCTGGTTCAATGCTGCGTACAGGGTAGGCACCCCAACCAGCAGACTGGGACGCTTGCGGCGCAACAATCGGGCCACACTGGCGGCATCGAAGCTCGGCACCAGGATCGAGGTGGCACCGGCCATCAACGCGGCATTCACGCATACACCAAGACCGAAACCGTGGAAGATTGGCATGATTGCCAGGATCGAATCGCCGCCACCCAGGTGCGCCCATCTGGCCACCTGCATACCCTCGGCGATGAGGTTGCGATGAGACAGCACAATCCCCTTGGGCAGCCCGGTGGTACCACCGGAAAATAGAATCACGGCAGGATCGTGGGTGTTGCTTGCGGCCTCACCGACCGGTGGGTGCGGGGTACGCATCCACTCACCCCACCAGCGCACCCGCGAATCGGCGGGGACCGATGCGATATGCCGACCCTTACGCCACCAGAACACCGCGCGCTTCGGTGGGGAGAGGAACTCGCCGAGGCGCGCCAGCAACAAGAAGCGTAATGGACGCTTGGGCCGGGCCGCTGCTAAGCGCAGATAACAGGCATCCAGGGTCAGCGCGACTTCGGCACCGCTGACATTGAGATAGTG
>CAYOLM010000094.1:0-5607 GCA_964404785.1 uncultured Mizugakiibacter sp. | reverse complement strand
GCTGGCCCTTGTTTTTGCCGGTAACCACGACAACCTGATCACCCTTGCGTATACGATTCATTCCTGTGTTCCTCTGATCAGAGCACTTCTGGAGCTAATGAGACGATTTTCATAAACCTCTCACTGCGCAACTCACGAGTCACGGGGCCAAAGATACGCGTACCGATCGGCTCGTATTTATTATTTAGCAACACCGCAGCATTACCGTCAAAGCGAATCAATGAGCCATCCGGACGACGTACACCCTGTGCTGTACGTACCACCACGGCGTCATAAACCTCACCTTTCTTTACCTTGCCGCGAGGAATGGCTTCTTTTATGGTTACTTTGATGATGTCGCCGATACGTGCATAGCGGCGTTTGGAGCCACCCAGTACCTTGATACACATCATTTCACGAGCACCACTATTGTCGGCGGCGGACAATCTAGTCTGCATCTGAATCATGATTCAATCCTCATTCGCCTGCACGAACCAGCACCTCGACAACCCGATGGTGTTTGGTCTTGGAAAGCGGACGACATTCCGCTATACGAACTTTATCGCCTTCGCGACATTCTCCAGAATCGTCGTGGGCATGTAGTTTGGTTGAACGGCGCAAGATCTTGCCATACACAGCATGCTGTTGCTGGCGCTCGATCAGCACGGTGATGGTTTTATTCATCTTGTTGCTAACCACGCGCCCTTCGAGAGTACGTGCCTTGCTATGGGTCTCACTCATGGGGAGCCTCTATCTTGGTCTCACTCAGCACCATCTTGGTGCGAGCTATCTCGCGCCGTACTCGGCGCAAATGATGGGGTTGCGATAACTGGCCTGAGCCTCTTTGCATCCGTAGATTAAATATCTCGCGACGCAATTCAAGCAGGTGTTCCTGCAAGTCATCGGCCTTTTTCTCACGCATCTCATTGACTTCCATCACAACACCGCCCGGGTTACAAATTGCGTGCGTACGCAAAGTTTGGCTGAGGCCAAGCGGAATGCTTCACGAGCTGTGACCTCATCCACACCTTCAATCTCATACAACATGCGACCGGGTTGTACCAACGCAACCCAAAACTCCACGTTCCCCTTACCTTTGCCCATACGTACTTCAATGGGTTTACGAGTAATCGGCTTGTCGGGAAAAATGCGAATCCAGAGTTTGCCACCACGTTTGACATGGCGAGAGATACTCCGACGAGCTGCTTCGATCTGCCGAGCCGTAATCTGACCATGGGTGATAGCCTTCAACCCGAACTGGCCAAAACTGACTTGGTTGGCATTATAACTCAGGCCGGTATTGCGGCCTTTATGCATCTTGCGATATTTAGTTCGCTTAGGTTGCAACATGGGGTGAGTTCCTTATTTCGCTGCGGTCGGGCGCTCGCGGCGCGGTTCCCGCTCAGAGTCCTTCGCATTCTTCTGCTGGGTAGCCGTTAAATCGAAGACCTCCCCTTTGTAGATCCACACTTTCACACCGATAATGCCATAAGTGGTCTTGGCTTCAGCGAAGCCATAGTCAATATCGGCGCGCAAGGTATGCAAGGGTACGCGACCTTCCCGGTACCATTCCGTACGGGCAATTTCGGCACCATTCAGTCGTCCGGCAACATTGACCTTGATCCCCAATGCCCCTAGGCGCATGGCATTCCCTACGGCACGCTTCATTGCCCGGCGAAACATGATGCGACGTTCAAGCTGCTGGGCGATGGACTCGGCAACCAACTGCGCATCAAGTTCCGGCTTACGAACTTCTGCAACATTGATATGAGTGGGCACGCCCATCATCGCGGAGACCTGCTTGCGCAGTTTCTCGATATCTTCGCCCTTCTTGCCAATCACTACACCGGGTCGAGCACTATGAATGGTAACTCGGGCGGTTTTGGCAGGGCGCTCAATCATGATCTTTGACACGCCGGCCTGGGAAAGTTGCGATTTTAACATCTCGCGTACCTTGAGATCTGCAACAAGATACTGAGCATACTCACGTTTATTGGCGTACCACTTGGAATTCCAATCCTTGGCTATGCCGAGGCGAATGCCAGTGGGATGAACTTTATGACCCATGATTTCGTCCCGTCAGTGCCCAACGACCACGGTAATGTGGCTGGTTCGTTTCAAAATGCGTGTGCCCCGCCCTTTGGCTCGGGCGCGCATACGCTTCATCGTAGGACCTTCATCAACAAAGATCCGGGTAATCTTCAACTCATCCACATCTGCGCCCAAATTATTCTCGGCATTGGCGACTGCCGATAAAAGCACTTTGCGCAATAATTGGGCCGCTTTCTTGTTGGTATACGTCAACACGTCGCTGGCTTTGGCTACCGGCATGCCACGCACCAAGTCGGCGACCAGGCGAGCCTTTTGTGCCGAGATGTGTGCACCTTTCAATATTGATTTTGTTTCCATCGCTGGCCTCACTTGCTGCTTTTGTTGCCGACGTGACCCTTAAAAGTACGGGTAACCGCAAACTCGCCCAGTTTGTGGCCAACCATATTCTCATTGATCAAAACTGGCATATGCTGTCTGCCGTTATGTACAGCGATGGTCAAACCGACCATGTCGGGAAGAACCATCGAGCGACGTGACCAGGTCTTAATGGGACGCTTGTTGTTAATGGCAACGGCCGACTCGACTTTCTTCAACAGGTGAAGATCGACAAAGGGACCTTTTTTTAGTGAACGCGGCATGTCAGAGTCCTGTTACTTGCGACGACGCACAATCATGTTTTGAGTGCGCTTGTTATGGCGCGTTTTATAACCCTTGGTTGGCGTACCCCAAGGACTGACCGGATGTCGACCACCCGATGATTTACCTTCACCACCACCGTGCGGGTGATCAACAGGGTTCATGGCGACACCGCGTACGGTTGGTCGAATGCCCAACCAGCGTTTAGCGCCCGCCTTACCCAGTTTGCGCAGACTATGTTCAGCATTACTAACCGAACCTACTGTTGCATGACACTCAGTAGAAACCTTGCGCATTTCCCCAGAACGCAGTCGTAATGTCGCAAACCCTTGTTCGCGTGCCACAATCTGCGCGGAGGCTCCCGCACTACGGGCAATCTGGGCGCCTTTGCCCGGTTTCATCTCGATGCAATGCACCACGGTCCCTACGGGAATATTGCGTAGAGGCAAACAATTGCCGGGCTTGATCGGTGCATCGCGACCGGAAACAAGCTGATCGCCCATGGCCACTCCGTGGGGTGCGATGATGTAACGACGCTCGCCATCAGCATAGCAAAGCAGGGCGATATGAGCTGTCCGATTAGGATCGTATTCTATTCGCTCGATCCGGCAACCAATGCCTTCCTTGTTGCGCCGGAAATCGATTACTCGATAGGCTTGTTTGTGGCCTCCACCCCGGTGCCTGATCGTAATACGCCCATGGTGATTTCTACCACCTGTATTGGACTGTGACTCAGTCAGCGGCCCGTAAGGCGCACCCTTGTGCAGCCCTTTCTTTACTGGGCTAACCTTGGAACGGCGACCCGGAGAGGTCGGTTTGTATGTCATCAATGCCATGATGCTTGCTCTCCTCCTCAGGCCCTGGCCAACGTGTCGATACTCTGGCCTTCGGCCAGGCGAACATAGGCTTTGCGCATGCTGGAACGCCGTCCATTCCGGGAATGGAAAGTTTTAACCTTACCTTTAACGTTAAGCAGATTGACCGATTCGACCTTCACCTCGAACAACTTCTCGATAGCAGCCTTGACCTCAGGCTTAGTCGCATCAGAGGCAACCTCAAAAACGTATTGGTTGTTCTCTTGCAGTCGCGCGGCTTTTTCCGTAACCAGCGGCGAACGAATAACATCGAGGATACGTTCCATTTTCATACCAGCCACTCCTCGACCTTCTTGACTGTTGCAGCAGTAAGAATTACCTGATCAGCGCGGACCAGCGCAACGGGATTGAGCGCCGTCACATCCAGCACATTGACCAAGGGAATATTTCTTACTGCCAGAAAAAGATTCTTATTAGCGTCGTGATTCACCAACAATGTGTAACCTGAGACGTTCAGGTCATGTAGGCGTACCAGGAAGTCGCGGGTCTTGGGTGAATCCAGCGTCAGGTCGGAAACCACCTTGAGTCGACCCTGGCGGTTCAACTCAGCAAAGATTGAGCGTATCGCTCCACGAAACATCTTGCGATTGACCTTCTGTGAGTGATCCCGTGGAGAGGCTGCAAAAGCCCGGCCACCACCGACAAAGATCGGCGCTCGGTAATCGCCATGGCGCGCTCCACCACCTTTCTGTTTTTTGAACTTCCTGGTGCTACCCGACATTTGCCCACGGGTTAGTTGCGCCTTGGTACCGGCACGGCCACCCGCTTGATAAGCCACCACCACCTGATGTACGAGATGCTCACGATATTCAGCACCGAATATCGCCTCCGAAACAGCGATCGGGGAGGCTCCGATTACATTCAATTCCATCATCTGGCTCCTCAGCCCTTGGCCTTGGCTGCAGGGCGAATGATCACATCGCCACCTGCCGCTCCTGGAACGACACCCTTGACTGCAATGAGATTGCGCTCAGCATCAATTTTTACAACCACCAGGTTCATCATGGTTTGCCTGTTATGTCCCATGTGACCGGCCATCTTTTTTCCTGGGAATACTCGTCCCGGAGTCTGGCGCTGGCCAATCGATCCAGGGGCTCGATGAGAAAGCGAATTGCCATGGGTGGCGTCACCCATCTTGAAATGGTGCCGCTTGATGGCCCCAGCAAAACCCTTGCCCTTGCTGATACCGGACACATCGACAACTTGGCCTACCTTAAATATGTCTGCCGCTTTTAGCTCGATACCGACCGTCAAATCAGCAGCGTCTTCAGGCCGAACCCGAAATTCCCAAAGGCCTCGACCCGGATCGACCTTGGCCTTGGCAAAATGACCTTTTAATGGCCGGGTCAACAATGATGAACGCTTCTGCCCTACGGTTACCTGAATAGCCTGATAGCCGTCGCTCGCCATGGTCTTCACCATGGTGACGCGATTCGGCGTAGCCTCAATCAAGGTCACCGGTATTGAACGACCATCTTCAGTGAAGATTCGGCTCATACCGCATTTGCGCCCTACCAGTCCGATACTCATAGCTATATTCCTGATCCTATTCAGCCAAGCTTGATCTGAACGTCTACACCGGCGGCCAAATCAAGCTTCATCAGCGCATCTACGGTCTTGTCATTCGGGTCGATGATGTCCAGGACTCTTTTGTGGGTGCGGGTCTCGTATTGATCCCGCGCGTCCTTGTCGACATGTGGCGAAGTCAGAATGGTATAACGTTCGATTTTTGTCGGCAGAGGAATTGGGCCGCACACGGTTGCTCCCGTACGCTTGGCCGTCTCAACAATCTCACTCGCTGAGCGATCAATCAAACGATGATCGAAAGCTTTGAGCCGAATACGAATTTTCTGGTTCGCCATGATCGTTTCCTGAAAAGAACCAAATCACAGAGCGATTTTCATCACTCCGATCCAAGCTTGCTGGTGTTACTCAAAAATCTTGGCGACCACGCCCGCACCAACGGTACGGCCACCTTCGCGAATCGCGAAACGTAAGCCATCCTCCATTGCAATCGGGGCTATCAGTGTCACCACTATCTTGATGTTGTCACCCGGCATAACCA
>CAYOLM010000093.1:0-5614 GCA_964404785.1 uncultured Mizugakiibacter sp. | reverse complement strand
GCCTGATCCAGAAGACGGATAGCACGTTCTTGCAAATCTGCCATTGGTCGATCTCATCAAGGTCTATCTGCGAAGAATAGCACCATGTTTGCTGGGTTCTGCAAGATTGGGTAAGCTTTTTCCAATCCATAAATGAGTCGGAATGGGGGTATTTGCTCAGCCGGTTTCCAGGGTCCGGCCATGGCTACTTTTGTAGAGCTTCTGGCGGGCCTTTTGGCGTGGCACTTGGCTGCTTTTACGGAACGGGGGCCATCCGCTGGGTGAGCTGCTTGGGGGTAGCCGCAGGTCATTATCAGGTAACGGAGAACCACCTCTTGTCCCTGGCGAGACCGTATCAGAGATGGAATATACCCCCACTCTCTGCATCCAGCGGTCGCCGTTATCCTGGACACGGCTGGACGAAAAAGCCACCGTCTGGGTACCCGTAAGAAAATCGATAAGTTGATCCATAGTCGTTAAGTCTGCGAGTTTCATGATGGTTTTCATCCCCCCAGCATGAACGGTTCCGCTTCCAGCTTCAGACTCATTTCATGTTAGAAACATGACCCCACCTTCAGACTCATTGCATATTGGACAAGGCTACCACTTGCAAGGCAACAGATTCCCAAGCAGACTCGAACAAGCAGATTTTCTCCATAAACCACACAGGGGCATTAACGTGCGGGCGATCAGCTTGCGTTGTATGACCGGGATGCTAGGAATTGGACTGCTGCTGGCAGGATGTGCCACGACACCTCCGGTTCCCGTACCGGTGGTGAAGGTGGTACGCATGCTCAGTTTTACCGGCGCGGCAAAATACCGTAGCCGGCAACCCCTTCCTGAGCAGGCCCGCTTGCGCGTACGCCTGGTAGAGCGTACCGCGCAGGGTGAGCGTACCCTGGCCGAGTCCCCGGCTATACCTATCAAGGGGAAAGTAATTCCCTTTGAGGTCAAGGTATTGGAATCCGTTCTGCCAGTGGGTCACAGTTATGCGTTACTGGGGCGTATCGAAGGCCAGCATGGTCGGCTCTTGTTTGAGCAGCCAGCCCCGGCACCGGTGACCGCTGCAGTTGCCCATCAGCCGGTCACACTGTGGTTGGTGCCCGATGCCTTTTTCGCACGCCGTAAGGGCCCTGTCTCAACCAGTAAAATACCGATACGTACTGGAAGAGGCCCCGCTAACCTGACAGCAAGTGGTCGCAATCCCTACTGGTTTGCCAAGACCTATGGGGTAGGTAAGTTCAGACAGCTTTCGATCCAGTTGGGTCAGCAGGGCTTAGTTCGTCAGGATTTCGATGATGTTCAAAGGCAACGGCTGCGTTCCGGAATTGTGGTCTATTCCAGTCGTGATGGCTGGGTTCGCCTTACCATTCGTGCGGGAAAATGTCGCTTGGCAAAAGGAAAAAATACCCTGTGGCGAGCCTGGCTGGAAACCTCCGCGGCTACCTACCGGGGCTGCGCCGTTGGGACCCCATAAAAAGGCTTTAATCTCCACCGACACAGTGAGCATGCCGGTGGTCCGTCTTATGATAAGTATTTTTGCGGAGTTTCCCTATGCAGATTGCTAAGAATCATGTCGTCAGTTTTCATTATCGTTTAACTGGCGAGGATGGAGCGGCGATCGACAGTTCGTATGAGCATGATGAACCGTTACGGGCATTGATCGGCTCGGGCAACATCATTCCGGGCCTGGAAGAGGCTCTGATCGGACATGCACAAGGGGACCATTTCGATGTGACCGTAGTCCCCGATAAGGCTTATGGTCCTCGCCGTGAGAATGCGATCCAACGGGTGTCCAAGAAGTACTTTCAGCATCCGAAGCGTTTGCACCCCGGTGCGACCACGATATTGAACTTGCGCGATGGCGGGCACCAGGCCGTTACCGTGCACAAGGTTGGAATGACCATGATCGACGTGGACACCAACCATCCCTTGGCAGGTAAGACCCTGCACTTTGCTATCGAGATTGCCTCGGTTCGTGAGGCGACTGCGGAAGAGCAGGAGCATCATCATGTGCACGGCCCGGAGGGGCAGACCGACCATTGAATTTCCACTTCTGCAATCGCCTACGATTGCGCGCGTAGCACTAAGCGGAGAGGTACCTCCAGCAGGCCGATGCTGCCCGGACGAGTTAGTGCAGAATGCGCATTCCATAGGCGAAATGCTTTCGCCAGTATGGGTTATTCAAGGTATCCAGTCGTACTCTTCCCCCACTATTTGGGGCATGGACAAACCGGCTTTTACCCACATAGATGGCAACATGACTGACATAGGCTCCGAGGGTATCGAAAAATACCAGATCCCCTGGAGCCAGTTCACCTCGGCTCAGGTGGCTTGCTTTCATTCGGCTCATTTCCGCAGTGGTTCGAGGCAGCTTGATGCCCGCTACGGTACGGAACACATAATCAACCAGGCCGCTACAATCGAAACCGCTGCGCGGGGTATTACCACCCCATTGATAGGGTGTACCGACCAGACTAATGGAGCGAAACAGTACGGCGTTGGCTGCTACGGCGGTGGTACTGCCGGTTTCAGGTCGTGGAGGAGGTGCGCTGGCGCAGGCGGCGAGTACCAGCGTCGCGAGTAGAATCAGGAAAGGTATAGCACGGCGTCGGTACATTTGTTGCCAGACTGTGATGAGGAGTGGTTCGAAATGTAATCCTTTGAGCTGAGTTTGGACAATAACGGAAAAACTGGCGGGTTACGGTTCAGTCGCAGCGTACGAGCTGTTCAACGGTTTCGGTGCTCAGGGGATGATCAAACTCGGTCATTTGTTGATCGAGCCGGTCTTCAAACTCTATCGACCGGTGTAACGCGGCCGCATGCACGGTTTCAGGGATTGGAGTATCCGGATTGGCCAGCATGGCAAACAATTCCTGATGCCGGGCATTAAAGTTGGGGTCGGCGCGAGCCTCGTTCAGCGCCACCAGTAGCGTACCGAGCCAACCCGCGTTGGGATCACGTAGCATCATGACTATTTCAGGGCTTGTGGGCATCTAGATTCTCCTGTTTCCAGTAAGACTTAAAGCATGAATAATGCCAATTGTGAAAATCTTTTACGTTCATGCTCTTGCCCAAGCATGCTGGCAAAATTATGTGCTTTGACGTATTGACGCTGGGCACTTGTCGACGTATAGCGTCAGACTGGTCAGAGCAGGTTTATCCGATAAAGAAGGAGTGCGTCGGTGGATGATGTAGTAATTCTGGGTGGTGGGGTGATCGGTCTGGCCAGTGGCCTGGCACTGGTTCGTGACGGTTTGCAAGTGCGAGTACTCGAACGTGGTGAACCGGGTTGCGGGGCTTCGCATGGTAATTGCGGCACCATTACCCCCAGTCACGCTCCACCCTTGACCATGCCGGGTGTCCTTTGGCATGCATTGGGTTGGATGCTGCGCCGCGATGCGCCTTTGTATGTGCGACCGGGACTGGATATGGAGCGCTTGCGCTGGCTTTTCGGACTTGCTAGGCATGTCAACTGGCGCGATTTTCATGCCGCTGCGGCGGCACGTGCGGCCCTGTTGATACAATCACGTGAACGCTTCGCACCCATGTTGCAGGAATTTGGTATCGAGGCGGGATTTGAGGAGCGGGGAATCCTGTTCCTGTTCAAGGATCAACAGGTCTGGAAACAGGAACAGGCCCATACTGCCCTATTGAACGACCTGTCCATTGCAGTCGAGTCATTGAGCTCCGAACAGCTGCATGCCAACATGCCCGGCCTTCGCTCTGAAGTCGTCGGAGGCATGAAGTATCCGGGTGATGCCATGTTGCGTCCAGAACGTTACGTGGCCGGCCTGGAGCAGGCATTTTTACGTAGCGGTGGTGAAATTGCCCGAGAGACCGACGTGCTGGGCTTTCGCACTTCGGCCCGGCATATCAATTCGGTTCATTGTTCACGAGGTAACTACCCCGCCAAGCGGGTGTTGCTGGCCGCGGGGGCCTGGTCACCTTTACTGGCCCGGCAACTGGGATTGCGGCTGCCGGTGCAGCCTGGCAAGGGCTATTCCATCACCTGGGGGAAAACGGCGGGAGTCCCTGATATACCTCTGGTGCTGAAAGAGCGCAGTGTCTGCGTAACGGCCTGGGCCGATGGATTCCGGCTGGGAAGTACCATGGAATTCTCGGGTTTTCGTGAGGGCCTGAACCGAACACGTCTGCATGCTCTACGGCGAGGTGCTGCGGAATACCTCAAACTGCCGCCTCTAGGTGCCCCCAGCGAAGAATGGTGGGGCTGGCGTCCGATGAGCGTCGATGAAGTGCCCATCATCGGGCCGAGTCGCCGTTGGGAGAACCTACATTTTGCAACGGGGCACGGCATGCTGGGGGTGAGCATGTCACCAGCGACGGCGGTACTCGTTGCCAACCAGTTTACGGGTCGAACCCCCGACTTAGATCCTACGCCCTATGATCCGGCCCGTTTTAACTTGTAAGCAATGTTCAGGTGGCCGTTGCCGATATCATGCTGAAGTTATGTTTTCCGGAATCGGCAGGCAGATCGTGAGTGTCGCTGTCAGCCGTTTTCTAAGCATGCCTTCCATGAAAGAGGATGCCGCAACATGAAAAACTTCAGTTTGCATCGCGGTAACGTACCGCTACTGGTCAGCCTGCCGCACAACGGTACCGAGATTCCGGTCGACCTCACCGAGCAGATGACCGAGGCCGGTTGTCGGGTTGCCGATACCGACTGGTATATGGAGCGCCTGTATGGTTTCGTGAAGGATCTGGGAGCGAGCTTGATCGTACCCAGACTGTCGCGGTATGTGGTCGATCTCAATCGTCCGCCGGATGGCGAAAGGCTTTATCCGGGACGCATCGAGACGGGCATCTGCCCTGTCGAAACTTTTGCTGGTGAACCGATCTATGTTTCGAAGCAAGCGCTGTCGGCCGGTGAGATCGAGCGTCGTAACTTGGCATACTGGCTGCCATATCATCAGGCCCTCGAAGCTGAAATCAACCGGCTCCATTCCGAGTACGGTCAGGTGTTGCTCTGGGAGGGGCACTCGATCCGCAGCGTAGTGCCACGACTGTTCGAGGGAGAATTAGCCGATTTAAGCCTGGGCACGGCGGATGGACGCAGTTGTACACCGTATTTGCAGCAAGTTTTAGTGGTTCAGTTGGAAGCCCAGCCAACCTATCAATTCGTGGTCAATGACCGTTTCAAGGGTGGCTACATCACCCGACACTACGGCCGGCCTGAACAGGGCGTACAGGCCGTGCAGCTCGAGATCACCCAACGTAATTATATGGATGAGAACAATTTTACCTGGGATGAAGCGCGTGCGCGTTCCTTGCAGAAGCTATTGCAAACGCTGCTGGAGGGCGTCTTGGCGGCATCCTGAGCGGTAACTCGCATCCTCTACAGGGGTATTTAGATCTGCGGATTTGCTTACCGTCTTGGTCATTCCAGGGGTCTCCGACAATCTCGTCATCCCGGGCGTAGACCCGGGATCCACGGTCTGGCGGCAACGCCCGAGTGGGCCTCATGCGCAATCCGCAATAACCTCCAACGTGTTCCGGGCCGGGTGGATTTCCGCCTGCGCGGGAATGACGGGAAGGGGCGTGGGCATACGTTGATCCCTACTTACCCCATCTTTGAGTTTCACTGACAATAAAATCTGATGAAACAACACCTTAC
>CAYOLM010000092.1:0-5652 GCA_964404785.1 uncultured Mizugakiibacter sp. | reverse complement strand
CCCATGGCGGTGGCAGTAGGCATGCGGTTTCTGGTCGAACCGGCACTGCGAGTCATGCTGGGTCTTGCTAGCGAGCGCCCGGTGCATGCGCGTCTGCTTGCACCGGCATCGTCCAAACCCGGACTGCGGATGCATTTCAAGGCCCGGCTGGGTGCCAGCGACGACGGCCAACTGACCGTAAGCATTCTGCAAGGGCAACAGTCGTATCGCATCCAGCCCTTGCTCAAGGCCAATGCCTGGGCAATCGGCCCTGAACAGCTCGGCGATCTACCCACTGGCAGCCATCTCGAGGTCTATAGCCTCGGTCACCTTGATTCTTTCGATATGGCTACGAGGTGCTCATGAAAGTCGATGTTCAACTCTATGGGGCCTTCCGCCAGTGCGATGCCTCGGGCCACCTGCAACTCGAGGTGCCCGAAGCATGTACCGTCGAGGTGTTACGGCAAGCGCTAGCCCTGCATTTGAGCCAGCATTGCCCTGGTTTTCACAGCGGCTTGCTGCAACATTCCGCCTTTGCCGATGCTACGCAGATCCTCAACGATACGCAGCAGCTGCCCAGCCATGCGCAACTGGCGATACTGCCACCGGTGAGCGGAGGCTGAACCATGAGCCGTACCTTCTATGCCGTAGCTGATGTTGAGGGCGAGAAGCTCGATCCAATGGCTGCGATCGAGTTTGTTTCCGATCCTCACTGTGGTGGCATTACCTGTTTCGTCGGTCGGGTGCGTGCCCATAATCAGGGTCGAATTGTGACCGGAATCCGCTACGACTTATTCGAACCACTGGTTCTGCAGGTCTTTCACGAGCTTGGCCAGCGCGCTATGGCCGAGTTCGGAACGGATCTGCGACTGTATATCGTGCATGCCAAGGGATACTTGAATGTCGGTGATTTGGCCGTGGTGGTGGCTGCCGGCACCCCGCATCGCGACGCTGCCTTTGGTGCCTGTCGGATGGCGATCGAGGCGGTGAAACACGACGCCCCCATCTGGAAGCAAGAACACTACGAAGACGGCCAGAGCGAATGGAGCGAGGGCTGTTCTCTATGCCCAGCGACTCACCATAAAGGGCTGGATCGTGGCCATGGCCAAGCCTGATCCAGACACGGTCGGGGTGCTGCTGGCCGGTGGTCGATCCTCGCGTATGGGGTCCAACAAGGCACTACTGCCATGGCGCGGACGTCCCTTGATCGAGCACATGCAGAGCGTGCTGGTCGCAGCCGGGGTCGGTAACTTGAAGATTAGTGGCGAGCTGGCGGGCTATGCTGGCATCCCCGACCTGCAAGCGGGCCTCGGGCCGCTGGGTGGTCTGGCCAGCGTGGCGGCGACGCTGGCCGATGGGGAACTGTTGGTGTTGCCGGTCGATATGCCGCGAATCACCCCCGCGTTGTTGCGCAGGCTGCTGGCTACCCCGCTGCAGCGGCCATGCCGGCGTTTTGAGGGGATGGTTTTACCACTCCGAATGCGTGTGGATACGACCACCAGGCAAGTGCTGGCCGGGATCCTGGCTGAGGCCAACTCCTCGCGTTCCTTGCGCAATTTGCAGGCCCGGCTAGGGGTGGAAGAACTACCCATCACGAGTGACGAAAAACGGCTTTTGATCAATTGCAATACACCGCAAGAATGGGAGGCGATTCAACAATGAAATTGCAAATGCACAACCACAATCTACGTATCCGTATCGCAGAGGCCGAGCTGACGCGGCTGCTGGCGGGAGATGCTGTGGACAACCTTACTGTGTTGGGCCCAAGCATCCAGCTGCAGCAGACCGTCCGTTTGGATGAAATCGACACACCCAGCCTGCAGGGCACGGTTTCGCTATGGACACTATCCTTGCCGGCAGCAACCGTGCGCGAATACGCCCAGCGTTTACCCACCAAGGAAGGCTTGCAATTTGAGCTGGGGATACCCGATGGCCCCAATTTGGGGCTACGTTTTGATGTCGATGTCCGCGATAGTGTGCGCCAGCGCCTGGGGTCCAAACCGCAGCCTTCCCCATGAGGCGAGGTATCCGGATATTCAGTAGTTTGCTGGGGGCCGTTTTATTGCTGCAGGTAGCAACGGTTCAGGCATCGACAACCCTGCGCATCGCCTATGCGGGTTCGATGGGGGTGGTCATGAACCGGTTCCTCGGGCCGGCTTTTGCGCGCCAGCAGCATATCGACTACCAAGGCATTGGCCGCGGTGCGTACGGATTGGCGCACTTGCTGGCAGCCCGGCAGATACAGGCGGATGTGTTTATCTCGATCTCCTCCGGGCCGATCGACATTCTGCGACGCGCTGGCCTGGCTGGGGAAGTCGTGCCCGTGGCAAGTACCCAGATGGTCATCAGCTATAGCCCGAAAAGCGCCTACGTAAAAGCATTACGGCAAGCGGCAGCTGGGCGCTTACCCTGGTACGAAGTGTTGCGCAAACCTGGATTGCGTTTTGGCCGTACCGACCCCAACGTGGATCCACAAGGTCGCAATATCCTTTTCACCCTGCAGTTGGCCGAGCGTTATTACCATCGACCCCATTTGCTTAAGGAGATCCTCGGTGAAAATCTGAATCCACAACAGATCTTTAGTGAAGCCTCATTGCTGTCGCGGCTGGAAGCCGGCCAGGTCGATGCGGCCTCCAGTTATCTCAGCGCGGCAAAATCCCGCCATCTGCCGTATATCGTTCTGCCCAGGGAGATCAACCTGGGCACCCCTGGACTGTGGGCGAGCTGGTACCGGCACGCCCAACTCAGCTTGCGCCTGGCTGATGGTCAACGCACGGTTTTGCATCCGCAGCCGCTGGTGTTTTATGCCTGTGTACTGACAAACAGCCTGCACCCGGCTCGGGCCCGGCAGTTTGTGCGGTTTCTGCTCAGCCCCGCGGCGCAGCAAGTATTTCGGGAAAACGGCTACGGTGCCCCGGAGGGAGAGCAGCCGTGAGGCCTCAGCGCCAAGCGGGACTGCTCGTTGTATATGCGTGCTGACCCTACCCGCGTGCAGTCCACCGAGAACCGACTAAGTCGCACCCCGGTGTATATCGGCGCACTGACGGTGTTGGTGATCGCCGGGCCGTTCATCGGCCTGATCTTCGCAACGACCTGGAGTCATTTCGGTTTCGCTGCTGGGGATGGCCACGCCATCGGGGTATCGCTAGGCTACAGCCTAGTTGCCCTGGTGCTGATCGTGGCCTTGGGCACCCCCTTAGCCTGGTGGTTGGCCCGCCATAGCTTTCCTGGCAAGTGGCTGGTCGAAACCTTCATTTTGCTGGCCCTGCTGACGCCACCACTGGCCTTGGGCATCCTCCTGGCTTCGCTTTACGGCCCCTATGGCGCGGTGGGCAGGGTGGTCGAACGCACCGGCATTCATCTGACCAATTCCCCCGTAGCATTTGTGCTGGCGCAGTTCTACAGCGCCTTACCTTATTATGTACTGGCTGCCCGCGCCGCCTTCGAAGGGGTGCCGCGCGATCTCGAACAGATCGCCTTGACGCTGGGCCAGTCTCCCTGGCAAACGTTCCTGCGGGTCAGCTTGCCTTTAGCGCGGCTTGGGCTGGCAGCGGGTATTGCCCTGGCCTGGGTGCGGGCGCTTGGAGAGTTCGGGGTGGTGTTGATCGTCGCCTATTATCCGCAAGGCATCCCGGTCAAGCTGTGGGTCAACCTGCAGGATATCGGCTTGCAGGCAGTTTACCCGCTGCTGTGGGTATTCTTCCTGGTGGCGATGCCGTTGCCCCTGTTATTAGGCCTGGCTTCACGGCGGCAGCGGCTACTCTGATATGCACATCGACTACCGCATCGAACGACCCTTGTCGCTGCATGCCTGCTTCGAGGTTGAGGGTTTTACCGTGCTGCTCGGGCAGAGTGGTGAAGGCAAGACCTTACTGCTGCGCGCCATCGCCGGCTTGCTTGCAGCACAAGGCGAACCCTTTGGTGGGTTGCCGCCGCAGGCTCGTGCGGTGGGTTATCTGCCGCAGGGCTATGCCCTGTTCCCGCATCTGCGGGCGTGGGAAAACGTGGCCTTTTCACTGCCTCGGAACGCGCAGCGTCGCCAGCAAGCTCTGGATTTACTGGCCAGGGTGCATCTGAGCGCAGAGGCCGAGCGCTATCCGGCGATGCTTTCCGGCGGACAACAGCAGCGCGTGGCCTTGGCGCGGGCTTTGGCGCGACGACCTCAGCTGCTGCTGCTGGATGAGCCGACTTCGGCCCTGGATGCCCGTACCGGCGATGAAGTCATGGCCGAACTGATTGCTGAAGTGCATGCCTTCGGTCTGCCTGCCTTGGCAGTTAGCCACGATCCACATATGGCCGCACTGGCCGATCGGGTGGTGGTCATGAGTGGCCATGGTATTGCTCAGCAGGGCACCCCCGACAGCGTCCTGGAAAATCCGGCCAATGCCGCCGTGGCGCGTTTGCTCGGCCATCGCAATGTGCTGCAGGGCCAGGTGCTTGCCCACGTCGATGCCGCCGCAACGAGGATACAATGGACCGCAGCAGAGCCGATGAGCTTGCGTTTGCCCTATCAGCCGGAATGGACCCCGGGCCAGAAGGTGGAATGGATGATTGCCCCGGGAGCGCTACGGTTGCCGGGACCCGCACCGGCAGCAGGGGCCAACCGGATACGGGCCCGGGTGGAGTTGCGCTTGAACCTGGGCGAACTAGGCCAGGTGGCCTTACGGTGCCGGTCTGGGCTCCTGTGGTGGACGGTCTCGGCCCAGGCATTGCGCTTGCCCTGCTGCACGGTTGGCCATGAACTGGAGATCGAACTACCCGGAGAAGCCATAACCTGCTGGCCTGCACCCGGGGACGCTTAGTGTTAAGTGGGGCTAGGCAAAGGATGGAGCCTGCTTCATTGACAGCGAAACCGGGAGTTGCGGTAGGTTTATCCAGGTACCTCCTGGAGGTTCCCCAGTTATGCCCACACTGGCCCCCGATCAACCGTCCAGTGGGCTGAGTACACCGCGCCCGCCCTTGTTCAGCACATGGGTGTAACGCATGGTCGTTTCCACATGTTTGTGCCCCAGCAGTTCCTGCACCGTACGGATGTCGTAGCCGGACTGCAACAAATGGGTTGCGAATGAATGGCGCAGAGTATGCGGCGTGGCCGGCTTGGCAATATCCGTATTGCGCAACGCCTACTTCATCGCCCGCTGCACCCCTTTCTCATCCAGATGATGGCGGCGCTCCATGCCTGAGCGCGGATCAATCGAGCGCTTCACTGAAGGAAACACATATTGCCAGCCCCACTGACGACCGGCCGTAGGATACTTGCGGGCCAGCGCAAACGGCAAATACACCTCACCAAAACCTTCATCCAGATCACGTTGATGTAACGCCCTGACCGCCACCAGCTGGGACTGCAACGGTTCAACCAGGCGGGCAGGCAACATGGTTACCCTATCCTTGTTGCCCTTGCCCTCACGAACCACAATCTCGTTGCGTTCGAAATCGACATCCATCACGCGTAGGCGCACCCCCTCCATCAGTCGCATCCCGGTGCCGTACAGCAAGCGCGCAAGCAAACCAGTGACACCGGAAGTGTGTCGGGTCCCGTAAGTTTACGTATTCTTTTGACAAACAATTCCGGGTGGCTGCGCTGCCATCCCTTCATGGCTTCGATGGGGGTGTGATGCCCTATGGCTTTTTGTGGGATGTATTGATTGTAGAGTACGGCATAACGCTTGA
>CAYOLM010000091.1:0-5662 GCA_964404785.1 uncultured Mizugakiibacter sp. | reverse complement strand
AGTGCGAGGCAGGTCAACCTGGGTTACATCACCGGTGATGACGGCGACTGAACCGAAGCCGATACGCGTCAGGAACATCTTCATCTGCTCAACGGTCGTGTTCTGGGCCTCATCGAGGATCACGAACGAATCGTTGAGGGTGCGGCCACGCATATAAGCCAGCGGGGCGATTTCTATCACGTTGCGTTCAATCAGCTGGGCGACTTTTTCAAAGCCGAGCATCTCATACAACGCGTCATACAAAGGACGCAGATAAGGATCGACTTTCTGGCTGAGGTCACCTGGAAGGAAACCCAATTTTTCTCCAGCTTCCACCGCGGGACGGACTAGCACCAGGCGCTGTACGCGATTAGCGGACAGGGCCGCCACGGCGCTGGCCACCGCCAGGTAGGTTTTTCCGGTACCGGCAGGCCCAACGCCAAAGTTGATGTCGTGGTGGGCGATAGCGTGCAGATAGCGGTGTTGACCGGGATTGCGAGCGCGGATCAAGCCCCGTTTGACCTGGATGGCGACATCCTGTGCCGAATCCGTCGAGATTTCGGTCAGCTGATCGATCCCTGATTCGGCCAGATGCAGATGTACGGCCTGTCCGTCCAGGGTTTGTTGGCAGGTGCTGGCGTACAGTTCGCGCAGCACCCGTTCGGTGGCACGAGCTGCGCGATCTTCTCCGAGTACCCGGAAAACGCTACCGCGGGCGGCAATCTCGACACCAAGTCGCAGTTCGATCTGGCGCAGATGTTGGTCGAAGGGGCCACACAGATTGGCCAGGCGCTCGAGGTCTTCGGGTTGCAGAGTGAAGTCGCGCTGGCTCAGTGGGGCGCTCACGGTTCGGTTACTGGAGTCATCCGGCCGCGCAGAGAATTGCTGAGCGCAGCACTGATGGTGACGTCAACGAACTGACCGGTTAGGCGTCGATCTCCGGGAAAATTGACGACGCGCATGTTTTCCGTGCGTCCGGACAATTCGTGGGGATCTTTTTTACTGGGGCCTTCAACCAGCACTTTTTGCACGCTGTCGACCATGGCCTGGCTGATGCGACGTGCATGCGCGTTGATCCGCTCTTGCAAGCGGCTCAGACGGGTGTGTTTGTCGGCCAGTGAAGTGTTGTCGGCAAGATTGGCTGCGGGAGTACCCGGTCGGGGCGAGTAGATGAAGGAGAAGCTTTGATCGAAGTCCAGATCCTCGATCAATAGCAAGGTCTGCTCGAATTCAGTTTCGGTTTCGCCGGGAAAGCCGATGATGAAATCCGAGCTGATGGAGATGTCCGGCCGGACTGCCCGCAAGGCGCGGATCCGTTGCTTGTATTCGAGAACGGTATAGCCCCGTTTCATCGCCACCAGGATGCGGTCGCAGCCGGCTTGTACGGGAAGGTGCAGATAATTGGCCAGCTTGGGCACATCCCGGTAGGCCTCGATGAGACGGTCGGAAAATGCTAGCGGATGCGAAGTGGTAAAGCGGATCCGGCCGATGCTATCAATCTCGGCGATAGCCCGGATCAACAGGGCTAGATCGGCTTCGCCACCGCCATGCAGAGCACCCAGATAAGCGTTGACGTTTTGCCCCAGCAGGTTCACCTCACGCACCCCCTGTTCGGCAAGAATGGCGACCTCGGCGAGTACATCATCAAAGGGCCGGCTAATCTCTACGCCACGGGTATAGGGCACTACACAATAGGAACAGTATTTCGAGCAGCCTTCCATAATCGACACGAAGGCCGTCGGACCGTCGGCTCGCGGCTCGGGAAGACAGTCGAATTTTTCAATTTCCGGGAAGCTGATATCTACCTGGGGCTGATGGTTGCGCTGGTGTGCATCAAGCATTGCGGGCAGCCGGTGCAAGGTCTGCGGACCGAATACCAAGTCCACATAGGGCGCGCGACTCAGGATAGCCTCACCTTCCTGGCTGGCCACGCAGCCACCGACACCGATCACCACGGCACGACCACCGCGCTTGAGCTGTTTCCATCGGCCCAGCTGGCTGAATACTTTCTCCTGGGCTTTTTCCCGGATCGAGCAGGTGTTAATCAGGATGACATCAGCTTCCGTTTCGTCCTGGGTAAGTTCCAGGCCGTGTGAGGCACGCAGTACGTCCGCCATTTTGGCGGAATCGTACTCGTTCATCTGACAACCGTGGGTCTTGATATAGAGCTTGCCGGCCATGGGATACCTCGGGCGGACCATGCATTTTACGTTGAATTCCGGTTGCCCACCAGTGCAATAGGGTAGCTCGAAAAATCGTAGCGAGCGGTTCAGGCGTCAGGTGCTCTGGAACGAATCTCTGGGATCTATCGGCTAAATAGGCAAGGGGGAAGTGAGAACGCAGCGCAGCAATCGGGCTGCACCACAGGTTTATCGAAGTACCCAATAGCCGGGCGCAATCTCCATACCTCCATGGACAGTAGCCTTCAGGTACCGCAGACTGGACGTATGCAAGCGTCAGCGAGGACATCTAGCTGGGTAGTAGGCTTTATTCTAGCCCTGTTTCTCTATGGACTAGGTCTGTTGCCGGTGGCGGCAGCGGGACTATGGCGATGCCAGGGTCCGCGGGGCGAGACAGTCTTCACCTCCAGCACCACGGGTTATAGCCATTGTCGGCATGTGCGTAGTTCGGCACAGCCGCCGATCAGCTCAAGTGGACCTTTGCAGCCGCGCTCATCGTTGACCACGAAGCCAATCCAAGGGCATCACAAGTCAGGCCCTAAACACCGGACGCGAGCCCATCCAGTGATCCTGCGCGGCACGGTGTACCGCATTACCCATGCCAATGGCAGCGTTGAATACACCAACCTGCCTGGAGCAAAAGTGGGGGCCAAGCAGGTACAAAAAATGTTTTCCTACTTCACGACCTGCTATGCCTGTGGTGTGAATTCGGCTATTAACTGGCATACCATTCCATTGCGCTTACATATTTATCAACAAGCCATTCATCGTGCGGCAAAGCGCTGGCGTCTCGATCCGGCCCTGTTGCAGGCTATGATCCATGCCGAGAGTGCCTTCAATCCCTATGCTGTTTCTGCAAAGGGAGCCGCCGGGCTGATGCAGCTGATGCCAGATACGGCCGTTGCCATGGGGGTCGTCAATGTTTTCGATCCACAGCAGAACATTGACGGTGGGGCGCGCTATTTGGCGCAACTACTGACCGAGTTTGGTGGCAAAGTACCTTTGGCGGCGGCAGCGTATAACGCTGGGAGCCTGGCGGTGAAGAAATATGCCGGTATCCCGCCCTATCCTGAAACCAGGGTGTATGTGCGGCGTGTGTCAATACTGCAACATCGCTATGATCAGGCGGAACGGCAGACTGCCTTGGCACATTCCGAACGCAGCGGGGCGGACTGAGCCCGTCCCGGACCCGGTAGGACGGACGCAGCAGCAGAATGGTCGCTAAGCAGCAGTTCTATCTTGAAAGATTTACCGTTGCGTAGACCACTGAGTTGCACGCGGCGACCGGCTTGCCCGGATGCTTCGTAGCGGTGTAATGCCATGGTATTGCGTATCGGTTGCTCATTGATGCGCAGCAAGATATCACCACGCTGCAGTCCGGCATGTGCCGCGGGACTGCCGGGGCGTATCGAGGTTATCAGGATGCCTGGGTTGGAGGGTGAATCATGGCGGCTGGAGGAGGCTTTGCCAAAATGGGCTCCCATCCAGCCCTGACTGACGTGGCCGTAACGGATAAGTTGGTGCATGACCCATTCGGCAGTGCGTACCGGTATTGCGAAACCGATGCCCTCCGCGCCGATGTTGTGGCCGAGCATGGCGGTATTGATGCCGACCAGCTGGCCCAGCGTGTTGACCAGTGCGCCACCGGAGTTACCCGAATTGATGGCCGCATCGGTCTGGATGAAATCCTCATTGCTGGACAGGTTGAGCTGCCTGCCAAGCGCACTCACAATACCCATGGTGACGGTTTGACCGATTCCGAAGGGGTTGCCGATGGCCAGCACAATATCGCCAACCTGTAGCGGTTTGGTGGCGGCACTGGCGGCGGCAGGTAGATGAGGTTCATGAATCCGCAGTACGGCGAGATCCGTTTTTGGATCGGTGCCAACGATTTTTGCCGGAGCCACGCGGCCGTCATACAGCATGACCCGGATGTTGTTGGTTCCGGCAATGACATGGTTGTTGGTAAGGATGTAGCCTTTGGGGCTGACGATGACCCCGGAACCCAGGCTTTGTTCCTGACGTTGTTGTGGTGGCCCCAGCAGGCTCAGGCCGAACATTTGTTTGAGCATTGGATCCGGGTAGATCGGACGAGCCAGAACCAGGCGGTTGGCATAAATACTCACCACCGATGGCGCCGCCCGATGTACCGCCTGGGCATAGGAGAGCGGAGCCGTTACTGAAGTGGAGAGCGAGGGGGTGGCAAGGCCCAGATGATGCCGCAGCGACGCTCCAGCCTGTGGATAGGCTATGATCACCAGCAGAGCCATGGCCAGTCCAAGTATGATGGAACGCAGCAGAAAAGCGGTGAAGGTGTAAAGCTTCTTCATCTTGTACCGTTGCAACAGGGGTAGGCCTTACATTGTATGCTGCAATGCGCCGTAGCTACACTACACTACGCAAGAGTTTAGGTGTTGGCAATTGCAGGGGCATGGTGGGAAACCCGAATAACGAGTGGTGAATAGTTCTGGTACGGCGTGGGTTGATGCTTGCTTAACCTGCGACTGGGGTTGATCGAGCAACCAGGCGGCGAGAAACTCACCATTGGATGCGTAACGGAGTACCCGGTTTGAGTGGGTACGTTCAAGCTTAACTGAGGGATAGCTTGCATGGTACAGAATCCACGAATACACAGTACGCTGGTGTTGTATACCGCACCGGATGATATCCAGTGCCACCGAACCCGACTCGTACTGGCTGCCAAGGGGGTCAATTATGATCGTGAACTTGTCAGCCCCGAAAAGCCCAATCCCGATGTCAGCGAACTGAACCCGTATGGCACAACGCCGGTTTTGGCCGAACGGGAGATCACTCTTTACGATGCCGGGGTGATTTGCGAATACCTCGATGAACGCTATCCACATCCCCCTCTCATGCCAATCGATCCGCACGCCAGGGCTCGGCTGCGTTTGGCTATGATGCGGGTCGAGCGTGACTGGTTACCCTTGACGGTCGCAATAAATGGGGGGGGGCGTAATGCAGAGACCGCCCGCAAGTATCTTAGGGAAGCGTTGATGGCCTCTGTGGAGCTTTTCAAGGCCGCCCGGTTTTTGCTTAATTCCGAGATCAGTCTGGCCGATTGTCTGGTGGCTCCGTTGATCTGGAGGCTGCCAGCTTACGGTATCGACCTGCCGCGTAGTGCGTCGGCGGTGAACGATTACGGTGAACGACTCTTTGCCAGCCCTAGTTTCGCGCGTAGCATGACGCGACTGGAACGATCCTTGCGCGAATCGTGACATGACTGCCTCGTCCTCTAGCGAAATGAGCCCACTGCAACCTTATCTACTCAGGGCCTTGGTGGACTGGATTACGGATAATGGGATGACCCCGCATTTGCAGGTGGATGCGCACCAGCCGGGTGTTGTGGTTCCGGCCTCAGCAGTACGTGATGGCATGGTGGTGCTGAATATTGCCCCCCGTGCGGTCAGCCAGTTCTCTATGGATCTCGAAGAAGTTTGCTTTCTCGCCCGGTTTGGTGGAGTTAGCCAGAGTGTTCGGATTCC
>CAYOLM010000090.1:0-5674 GCA_964404785.1 uncultured Mizugakiibacter sp. | reverse complement strand
GACCAGCTAGAAAGTATCGCCCAGGCCATGGTGGTTCCGGGCAAGGGCATCATTGCCATCGATGAGTCCCATGGCACGATCAAGAAACGTTTTGATGGGGTTGGGATTGAAAACAGTGAGGAGAATCGCCGTGCTTACCGTGAAATGCTGCTTACTGCTCCGGAGCTGAGCAAGCATATTTCGGGGGTTATTCTTTACGACGAAACAATCCGTCAATCGACTCGTCAGGGACGGGCCTTTACCGAAGTGATGACTGAAGCCGGCATGCTACCGGGCATCAAGGTGGATCAGGGGGCTAAGCCGCTGGCCGGTTTTCCTGAAGAGTTGGTAACCGAAGGACTGGACGGTTTACGGGATCGGCTTGCTGAATATGTCCGTTTGGGTGCCAAGTTTGCCAAATGGCGGGCGGTGATCAGCATTGGTGAGGAGACTCCCAGTTCGACCTGCATCGAATCCAACAACCATGCACTTGGACGCTATGCCGCCTTATGCCAGGAAGCGGGGTTGGTGCCGATAGTTGAGCCCGAAGTGCTGATGGACGGTAGCCATGACATCGAGGTTTGTTATGAAGTAACAGAGGCAGTGTTGCGATCGCTGTTTGCCTCGCTGTATGAGCAGAACATCATGCTTGAGGGGACGATTCTCAAAGCCAGCATGGTACTTCCGGGAAAGAATTGTCCGCAGCAGGCTGATGCAGAAGAGGTCGCGGAAGCTACGATCCGCTGTCTGAAATCTGCCGTGCCGGCGGCTTTGCCGGGTATTGTGTTTCTTTCCGGTGGGCAGAGTGACGAGGATGCGACCGCGCATCTCAATGCCATGAACCAGATGGGCCCGCATCCTTGGCCGCTGTCGTTTTCCTATGGCCGGGCCATGCAGCAGGCCGCACTGAAACTCTGGGCTGACGATACCCAGGGCCAGTATAAACAAGCCCAACAAGCGGTTGCAGCGCGGGCTCGCGCCAACGGGCTAGCTGCCTTGGGACAATGGCCTGGTCTGACAGAATGAGCGCTACTTGAGTGCCTACAATCGAGGTGGAGCTGGTTCTGATGAGACGATTAAGGCATTCACCTGCTAGCCTGCACTTTGTGGGTGAGGCTGTGCTGTGCTGGTGGCGTGCTTTTTAAGAGTTACAACTCATGAAGCTTTCTGCAGATGGAACCCTATTTTTAGCCAGGAATCATGGTTCACTACGGCCTCTGTTGCTTGAGCATCTGTATCGACACGGATCGCTATCCTTTCTCTTTTCGCTGGCGCTCACTCCGGTGGCCGTGGCGCTGCTTTGGCGAGCAGTGCCGGTGCAATGGCTCTTGGCCTGGTTGGTGTTGCAGTTGGTCGCCAGTATCGGTGGGCTGTTACTGTCTTACTTCTTTCAGGGACAAGCGAGCAAGCCGACGCAGCTAAAGCTGTGGCGGCAATCTTTTCTGTTGGCGTGTTTGCTGTCGGGCCTGGTCTGGGGACTGCTGGTACTGCAATTCGATCCAACTTGGCATCCCGCCAAGCAGCTTACATTGATATTGTTGTTGCTCAGTATTGCCACCACTAACAGTTGGCTGTTGGTGGCCCACCGCCTGATAGCCGGAAGTTACGGTTTGGTGGCTGGATTACCCATTACGGTCTGGCTAATTTCCAACTCGGATCCTGACTATCAACTGGCAGGTTTGCTGATCGCTGGACTCGGGCTGGGTTTTGGCTTTTGGTATCTACCCCACGCATATCACCATCTAGTCGAGAGTCTGTTGCAGGACGAGCAGGAGAAGAAACTGACTCGTGAGCGCGATACCCTGGCCAGGCAGGCGATGCACGACCTGCTGACCGGCTTGCCCAATCGCCGAGCCCTGGATGAACATCTCGCCCGCGCCTTATCGCGTTGTGCCAACACGCAGAATTCTTTACTGGTTCTGGCCCTGGATCCGTTTAATTTCAAACAAATTAATGCTTCGAAAAGCTATGCCATAGGCGATCGGATACTGCGGCAACTGGCCGAGCGATTGCAAGAAACCCTTAGCGCCAGCGATTTTGTGGCCCGTATTGGTGGGGACGAATTCGTGCTGGTCTATGAATCCATCGAGCATCTTGAGGAAATCGAACCGCTGCTGGAACGCTTGCATGAGTCTGTGACGGCACCCTTTGAGATCGGTGAACAATCGCTACAGTTGGATTTCCATGCCGGTCTGGCTATTTATCCTCTGCTAGAAGTTTCGGGGGTATCGGAGTTGTTGCATGCTGCCGAGCAGGCCCTCGACCAAGCCCAGAAGGCCCCAGAGCAATCCACACTCTGGTGGAGAGTGCAGGTTTCCGACATCGCTGATACTAGCCAGGTTGCGGATAAACTTCTGGTTCAGCAAGGTGTTCATCACCTTATCTATGGGCCGGACGCAGCGCATTTATTGGTTGATGTGCAGTCGGTATGTGCAACGACCACTAAGCAGTTTATCCGGGCGCTGCACGAGGATGGGTACCAGCGTTTACAAGCCCAATCGATCTTGGGGCTATTCAGTACCGAAGAAAGACGACAATTTGATAATGATCTGCGTCAGCATGTAGCCATGTTGACGAGCTTGGATCTGGACCAAGTCGGCCATGCAGAGCAGTCGCTAGAAGTCGGTCGCCGATACGAAATGATGGGTGTTCAGGAAACCTGGATCAATGAGGCTTATACAAGCTGGGAGCAGATCTTCATTCAGCATCCGGGACATTTGTCGCTGGCTGTACAGCTTGCCAGGCCGGTCATCAAAAGGCGCTTTACGGCTGACCTCGAATATCAACGGAGCGGAAGGGTGGAGATCCGCCTGGAGTGGGAAAAGGTGGCCGCAGAGATTGATAATCTAGCTTGGCGCTCTCAGCATTACGTTGACCTAGTTGAAGGCACGGTCCTGGCCTTAGGAAAGCTTCGGGAGGTGGTGGCGGTTACCCAGATGCGTCCCGATGAGCATTCGGTATTGCGCTATGAGGCGGTATCCGGGGGGTTCGCCACCGGTGAGAATGCTCTTAGCGACACTCAGTCCATCCCCAGTATCCATGTGGAGGCCAGCCACCCCCGGGGGCATTGTCCTTCGGGCCGGGCCTGGCGCAGTGGCCGAATCGAGCGTAGTCCCAGTGTAGGTCTGGATCCCAATCTGCAGACATGGAAGAGTCTGGCTGAACAGCATGGCATTCGTTCTCTGCTGGCCATTCCCTTGTTTGCAGGGGCTCAGGTTCGCTCCATCCTCACGCTGTATCTAGCCCATTATGGGGGCTTCGCCGGTCCGGAACGGCAGAAACTTCTGGAACGGATCCAGCGGATGTTGTCGATGGGGATGGAACAATATCTGCTCAGTGGGGAATTGCCAGGTCTGCAGTACCTGGAAGATCGGTTGCGTTACACGCATTTGCTGGAGGCCGGTCAGCTGGTCATGCTGTATCAACCGATCCTTGATTTGCGTACCGGGAAATTGGCCAAGGTGGAGGCTCTGGCCCGCTTGCACCAGGATAATGAATGGGTTAGCCCGGCCCGGTTTCTACCCCTGTTCGGCAAGGATGAACTGTTTTCCCTATATCGCCAGGGCCTGGAACAGGCACTGCAGACCTTGCGTAGCTGGGTTGTTCAGGGAATCAAGCCGGATTTGAGTATTAATCTCCCACCCCAGGGTCTGAACGACTCTCGATACCTGGACACAACCCGGCAGTTACTGGCTTGCTGGCCTCCTCCTGATGGTCAGCAACTTATCCTGGAGCTACTGGAAACCGAGGATTTCAACATTTATTCACGTTCAGGCGACGTCTTCACGGCCTGGAAAGAATTGGGGGTGAGTTTTGCCGAGGACGATCTGGGTAGTGGTTATTCCAGCTTGGCGAGACTGCGGTCGTTCCCCTTTCAATTTGTCAAGGTCGATCAAGCTCTAGTGACTAATTTTGAGGAAGATCCCTTTAAAGTACTGCATTTGATTGAACAGCTGATATCTTTGGCCCATGGTATGGCGACGATGGTTGCCATCGAAGGCCTGGAAAGTAAGGGCTTGGTGGAAGCAGCTGCTATATTCGGGGCGGATTTTGGCCAGGGCTATGCGATCGCCAAGCCCATGCCTGCCGAGGCATTATCGGAATGGACAAAAAGTCACATTCCATGGCGCCTGGATCGAAGCCGACCGACGACCTTGTCCGGCCTACTGGCCTTGTTCCTGCAAAACGAAAAGCGGGTTACCGAGATGCAAGACTGGCCGGGCATTGCCCGAATTATGATTCGGGAAGGGATTCATGCCGAATGGTTTGTCGGGCTGAGCGAGTCGATCGATCCGGCTTTGCAGGGGGCTTTTCATACACTTAAAGACCTCATGATCCAGCATGCAGGCCAACCCGCGACGGACACCATGCAGGCCAGAGAGCGGTTTCTGTGTCTGATGGAAGAACAACTATCCCGCGGGGTTACCTAGGAGCCTTTCGGGCTTGAGATCAATCTACTGCGGCGGCCTCAAATCGGCCCATTTTTCCGGCCTTTATCGTTAAATAAAACCGTACTTCGCCTGGTGATAATTTTGAGGGATGTCTGGACGTAGCAGTTAAAAGCCTTGGGTAGAAGTGAATAGTCCGACCCGCAAATCCTTGGCGGTATAGATCTCTTTGCCATCGACCAGCACACGACCATCACCAATGACCATGGCCAGCTTGTTGCGCAGCACCCGTTTGATATCGATCTTGTAAATAACCTGGCGAGCAGAGGGCAGAATCTGCCCAAAAAACCGTACCGCCCCGACCCCCATGGCCCGACCTCGTCCAGCTTCTCCCAGCCAGGCCAGGTAGAACCCCACAAGTTGCCAAAGCGCGTCCAGGCCGAGGCAACCGGGCATCACCGGGTCGCCCTTGAAGTGGCAGTGGAAGAACCACAGATCTGGGTGGATATTTAGCTCTGCTTCAAGATAGCCCTTGTTGTAATGGCCCCCCTTGGTGCAGATCTGGCTGATACGATCCAGCATCAACATCCGGCCTGTTGGTAAGCGAGCATTGAGTGGGCCGAACAGTTTGCCAAGACCACAAGCTAACAATTCGGCATATTCGTAAGAGGGTTTGGAGGTCATGAACGTGTGGTCCGACTGATTGTGCGTGATTGTAACGAGATATTGGGGCAGTGCGTCGAATTTGCTACGGTTTTGAGGTAAAAAATAGTTATAATAGCTAAGATGCAGGTCTGATTTTACCGTGTAAGCCTACATCCTCTTCAAGTAAGGCAGACTTCCAGGGTGGTACAGCTGGCAAGTGTTGCCGTATGTGTAGTGAGTGATTTTCTGGAGTCCTGGCTTTTGAACGCCCTTCGCATGCCAACTGAGGTCCGTACCCCGTTCGAACTGGGTTGGATACGTTCCATGATCGACCGGGTCGATGATGCGTTTTTGGTGCTTCTGGCCGGGCGTCGGCAATTGGTGCGCCGAGCTTTGCAGGCCAAGCGCACCACCGGATTGCCTGTGCGGGACTCGGAACGCGAGCGGCAGGTTCATGCCCGAGCCCAGTATTTTGCACAACGGTTGGGCCTGTCCTCAACCATGACCCAGAAACTGACCGAACTTTTGATTGAGGATGCTTGCGGTGTACAGGGTCAGCCAACGTCCAGTATTACGCATGCCGAAAGTATGGCCTATGCGCTGCCTTCGACCATTACCAGGAGTACCTCCATGCCGACCTTGCCTGTTCCCGTCGAACGTCT
>CAYOLM010000089.1:0-5777 GCA_964404785.1 uncultured Mizugakiibacter sp. | reverse complement strand
CCCTGTTGCGGCTGGCCTTGAATGTGGCGTCGACCCGGGTGGTGCTGATGCACGGATTTGCTGGCCCTGGAGCGGCCGGCAAGGTCATCGAATCCTTTGGTGAGTTCGTTATCGGCGGCAATTACGCCGTCGGGCTGGTGGTATTCACCATTCTCACCATCATTAACTTCGTGGTCGTGACCAAGGGAGCTACCCGGGTTTCCGAAGTGACCGCACGTTTTACTCTCGATGCGATGCCCGGTAAGCAGATGGCGATTGATGCCGATTTGAACGCCGGACTGGTTACCCAGGATCAGGCGCGTATCCGCCGCCAGGAAGTTCGTGAAGAGGCGGATTTCTACGGGGCCATGGATGGGGCATCCAAATTTGTACGTGGCGATGCGGTGGCGGCCATCCTGATTTTGTTCATCAATATTCTCGGCGGCTTCGCCGTGGGAGTATTCCAGCATGGCATGTCACTTTCTGCAGCAGCCCATACCTATACCCTGTTGACCATTGGTGATGGCCTGGTGGCCCAGGTGCCTTCATTGATGCTGTCAGTGGCCACGGCCATGATTGTTACCCGGGTGTCCCGCTCCGAGGATATGGGCACCCAGCTTCTGGGGCAGCTGTTCGGCAGCCCCCGGGCTTTGGCGGTGGCCGGCATCGTGCTGGGTTCTATGGGCCTGGTACCGGGGATGCCGAATGTAGCATTTCTGAGTCTGGCTAGCGGCTGTGGTCTGGGTGCCTGGTTGATTGCTAAGAATAACCGTAAGCAGAGCTTGGTTGATACCGAAGTCGTGACCGAACAGGAGGTGCCGCCGGAGGAGAATACCGAGCTGGGCTGGGAGGATCTCAACCAGGTGGATGTGATCGGCCTGGAGGTGGGCTATCGCTTGATTCCGCTAGTGGATCGCAATCAGGGTGGTGAACTGATGGGCCGGATCAAGGGGGTACGTAAGAAAATCTCCCAGGAACTGGGGTTTCTGGTACCCGCTGTACATATTCGTGACAACCTCGATCTATCGCCGAATGCCTACCGTATCAATGTCCTTGGGGTGCCGGTAGGCCAATCCGAGATCCACACCGAGCGTTCCCTGGCGATTAATCCGGGGCGTGTTTATGGCACCTTGCAAGGCATCCCCACCCATGACCCGGCCTTTGGACTGGAGGCCGTGTGGATCGATCCGGCGGTGCGCGAACAAGCCCAGACACTTGGTTACACCGTCGTTGACTCAAGCACGGTGGTGGCCACCCATCTTTCGCACATCCTGCAGACCCATGCCCATGAGCTGCTGGGTCATGAAGAAGTACAGCAGATGCTGGATCGACTGGCGCAAGCCGCACCGAAACTGGTGGAAGACTTGGTGCCCAAGCGCTTGCCGCTAGGTGCTGTGGTCAAGGTTTTGCAGAATCTACTGGCCGAACAAGTACCGATCCGCAACATGCGCAGCATCGTCGAGTCTCTGGCGGAAGCGGCCGTACAAAGTCAGGATTCCGGCGCCTTGACAGCCGCCGTACGGGTTGCCTTGGGGCGGCAGATCGTCCAGGAAATTGCCGGTTTGGGTAGTGAATTGCCGGTTATCACCCTGGCTCCCGAGCTGGAACAGATCTTGCAACAGAGTTTGCAGGCCGGTGGACCGGCTGGTGCGGCCATCGAACCGGGCATGGCCGAGCGCTTGCAGCAGGAAGTCACTGATGTTGCCGGGCGCCAGGAGATGTCTGGGGAACCGGCAGTATTACTGGTGGCGCCAGCATTGCGGTCTTGGCTGTCCCGGTTTACCCGGTTCAGTGTGCCGGGCTTGCATGTACTGGCCTACAACGAGGTGCCGGACAACCGGCGAATTCGTTTGGTGGCTTCCCTCGGAGGGACAATAAGTGAGGCAGCGGCATGAAAATTAAACGATTCCAGGCACAAGATATGCGTCAGGCCATGCGTCTGGTTCGTGATGAGCAGGGCGTTGATGCAGTCATCCTCTCGACTCGGCGCAGTGATGGGGGGGTAGAGATCATTACTGCTGTTGATTATGACGAAGACCTGATTCGCGATGCGGCAGGTTTTCCCAGTCCCCATCCGGTATTCGATGCCGACAGTGAAATGACCCAACATATGCAGCAGTTTCCGGAGACGCTGGTCGATTTACTGCGCGGGCAGAGTCTGGAAACTGCGGCGCAGACAGCCCGTTCCGGGCAGCGGCCGGTGGCGGTTCAGAATACCCAGCCCGAGCAGTTAGCCGCCCACGATGAGGGATTACAGGAGGAACTCCGTGAATTACGCCGGCTGCTGGAAACCCAGGTTGCCAGTCTGGCCTGGAATGAATTCGGGCGCCGGCAGCCTCAACATGCACGCATCTTTATTGAACTGACCCGTATGGGTATCGAAAGCGATATTGCCCGAGACATGCTCAAGTCTCTGCCGGAACACATCAATGCTGACCAATCGCGTTATCTACCCTTGGGTCTGCTAGCCAAGAAATTATCCATACGTGATGGCGATCTTCTTGAACAGAGCGGGATCCGTGCTCTGGTCGGACCGACCGGAGTTGGCAAGACCACCACGGTGGCCAAGCTGGCGGCCCGTTACGTTGAGAAGCATGGGCCGGAGGGTGTAGCGCTGATCGCGGCAGATCATTTTCGGGTGGGCGCCGACGAACAGATTTACCGTTATGCCCGTATGCTAGGGGTTCCGGTTTACGCGGCCACGACGGCTGAGGAGTTGCATACTCTGATTGGCCGGCTTGCAGGTCATCGTCTGGTGCTGCTGGATACGCCGGGGCTGGGCTATCGGGATGAGCGCATCGGCGAGTTATTGCAGATTCTGGCCAATGTAGCGGTTGAAGTCCAAACCACACTGGTATTGGCTGCCAACGTCCAGGTGGAGGCCCTGCAATGTACGGTGAGTGCGTATGCCCAGCTAGCACCGGATGGCTGCATTCTCACCAAGCTTGATGAAGCGTCGACACTAGGTGGGGCCTTCTCGGTGCTGATGCGGCATCACTTGGTACTCGACTTTGTTACCGATGGACAGCGGGTACCTGAAGACCTTGAATTGGCCCAGGCCCACAAGCTGGTGTGCCGTGCAGTGCGGCAACAAACTGGCCAGCCTGTCGATGCTGAGATGTTGGCCGAACGCTTCGGTGCACTGCCGGCAACCGGAACCTGACAAGGATCGCCATGTTTGCCACATCCCATCACCAGGCCAAGGGCCTCACCAAGCTCGCTGGCCAACGCGACACCAAAGTCATCGCGATTACCGGTGGCAAGGGTGGTGTGGGCAAAACCAGTATCGCGGTCAATCTATCCATGGTTATGGCCATGAACGGGCATGAGGTGGCCTTGCTGGATGCCGACCTCGGACTGGCCAATGTCGATGTGCATCTGGGATTGTGCCCACAGCGGCATCTTGGCCATTTGCTAGACGGTGAGTGTGATCTTGCCGAACTCATGTTGGAGGCCGCCCATGGGCTGAAGGTCATACCCGCCAGTTCGGGCCGGCGGCGGATGGCCCAGCTAAGCAGTGCCGAGCATGCTGCGTTAATTCACGCGGTAGCCGAATACCCTGAACCGCTGGATACATTGATTGTGGATACGGCAGCAGGCTTGTCGGATAGCGTCACCATGTTCTGTAGTGCCGCCGATGAGGTGGTGGTAGTACTTACCGATGAGCCCGCTTCGCTGACCGATTCTTATGCCCTTATCAAGGTTCTCAGCCGTGAATTCCAGGTGGATCGGTTCCGGGTACTGACCAATCTCACTACCAGTCCGCATCAGGGCAAGCAACTGTACTTAAAGCTGCGGCGGGTGACTGATCATTTTCTGGACGTGGTACTGGATCACATGGGTGATGTCCCTGCAGACCCTTATTTGAAACGTGCGGTACAGCGGCAGAGTGCCGTAGTCGATGTGTATCCGGGTAGTCGTGCTTCTGCAGCATTCAAGTTGTTGGCCGGGGTGGCCGATAAGTGGGTCGTGAGCAAGGAAGCCGAGGGCCGTCTCGCCCTTCGTCCCGCGCGTTCTGTGGTGACTTCGCGGCGGATGACGGATGGAGCAGGCGGATGAACACCGGACACGAATATTTGGAGGTACAGCGCATATCAAGCGATGAACTGGTGCGTAAACATGCTCCCTTGGTGAGGCGTATCGCTTATCACCTGATGGGCAGACTGCCATCCAGTGTAGACGTCAATGATTTGATCCAAGCGGGTATGGTGGGTTTGCTCGAGGCGGCCAAGAACTATGTGCCCTCGCGTTCCACCCACTTCGAGTCCTACGCGGGGCTGCGTATCCGGGGAGCAATGCTTGACGACCTGCGCCGGACTGACTGGACGCCCCGATCGGTACACCGCAAGGCTCGGGAGATGGCTGAAGTGATGCGGCAGATCGAGTCGGAAACGGGCTGCGATGCCGATGAATCGAGTGTGGCCCGGCGCATGGGCATCTCTTTGGATGAGTACCACGCGATTCTGCAGGATGTAGTCGGTAGCCGGGTGCTCAGCTTGAGTGGTAAGGATGGTGATGTGGGTGAAGAATTTGATGTCCATGACGAGAATGCCCTACATCCTGGCCAGGCATTGGAAGAACGTAGTATGCGCGAGGCCCTGGTAGGAGCGATTGACAAGTTACCCGAACGAGAACGTCTGATGATGTCGCTGTACTACGACGAGGAATTGAACATGAAAGAGATTGGCGAAGTCCTGGGGGTCACCGAATCACGGGTTTGCCAGATCCATGGTCAAACCCTGTTGCGGTTGCGCTCACGACTTTCTGAGTGGCGCGAATGAGCGTAATGGCACGGCAGACAGCAGGCATGACAAGTGAGGAGTGCGAGTGAATTCAAATATCAAAATCCTGGTGGTCGATGATTTCGCCACCATGCGGCGGATCGTCAAAGGGCTGCTCCAGGAGTTGGGCTACCACAATATTCAGGATGCTGAGGATGGCGCTGCGGCCCTGGTCAAGCTGAAGACAGAACGTTTCGAGCTGGTGGTGACCGACTGGAATATGCCAGTGATGACCGGGCTGGAACTACTCAAAGCCATCCGCGCCGAGCCCAGCCTGAAGGCTATTCCGGTGTTGATGGTGACCGCGGAGAACAGTCGCGAACAGATTATCGAGGCGGCCCAGAGCGGGGTGAGCGGCTACATCATCAAACCGTTTACAGCGGTCACCCTGCGCGAGAAGATCGCGCGGATCTTTGAACGCCTGGCAAGCCCGGTTTGAGGAGGACATGATGGATTCATCCAGTAGCAGCAATAGTACCGACAGCAAATTATCCCAGGCTCCGGCTAGTTTATTGGAAGCCCTTGATACGGCTGGCTTTGAGCATGAGATTGATGAACTAGTGCGACGTCGCCAGGCCCATCTGTTTCAGGCCATGGATCGTATCGCCAAGGGCTTGCATGAAGCGGCCAGCCAGCTGGTGGTCGAAGCGCGCCCGCCAGGCAGTGAACAAGCTTCTGCTCATAGTGTGCGACGTGATCTACAGGAAGCCATGAGCATCAGCGAATCAGCGGCCCATGCCCACCTGGATATTCTGCAACGGTTATTACCTGAAACCCGAAACATCGAAACGCAGGCCCGGAAATGGGTCGAATACCATGCTCGGGAACCGGCTGACGATGCCTTGGCCGCTGCCGCTGCTTTGGCGGTTGCAGTGATTGCCCATGCGGGTGACAC
Source organism: uncultured Mizugakiibacter sp. (assembly GCA_964404785.1). Taxonomy (GTDB): domain Bacteria; phylum Pseudomonadota; class Gammaproteobacteria; order Xanthomonadales; family Rhodanobacteraceae; genus Metallibacterium. Next base: position 122 of record CAYOLM010000089.1, on the reverse strand, counting down.
GCGTAGCGGGCTGACTGAACTGCTGCAAGCCCAGTCCTGGCAGGACCTGTCCGGGCAGCGCATGCAACGGATCGCAGATTTTATCGACCGGGCCTATGGGGCACTCTCCGGACTCGTAGAAT
>CAYOLM010000088.1:2161-5879 GCA_964404785.1 uncultured Mizugakiibacter sp. | reverse complement strand
GGCAATCCCGGGGTGACCGCCTCAATTGTCAACGGAACATCCGGGTCTTACCTGATCCTGAGTGCTAATCAAAGCGGGGCGGCCAATACGCTCACCGTCACTTCCAGTGGTGGCAATGGCGGGCTGGCTAGCATTAACTACAACCCTGCCGGTGGCGGCCCCAATAATCTGAGTGTGCAGACGGCGGCCCAGGATGCTAGCTTGAGCGTTGATGGCTTGGCGGTGAGCAGCGCCTCCAATGTGGTGAGTAGCGCCTTGCCTGGGGTTAGCCTCCATTTGCAGTCGGCCGACCCCGGGGTGACCCAGACACTCAGCATCGGCCTGAATACCAGCGCAGTCAGTCAGGGCTTGCAGAGTTTCGTGACCGCTTATAACGGCTACAACAGCTCGGTGGCGCAACTGGCCAGTTATGATCCGGGCAGTGGCAAGGCCGGGCCTTTGTTGGGCGATTCCAGCCTGCTCGGCCTCGGCAGCCAGTTGACCACGGCGCTGGGTAGTGTAGTCGGAGCCAGCGGCGCGCCACTGCAGTCACTGGCCGATATCGGCATCAATTTCAATGTCGATGGCTCGCTGAGCCTGAACACCACCACGCTCAACAACGCCTTGCAGAGCAATCCCTCCGGGGTGGCGGCGCTGTTCAACCCCAGTAATGGTTATGGCGCGCAGGTGTCGAGTGTGCTGACGGCCTTCAACGGGCCAGCGGGAATGCTCGACAGCCGGGTGCAGTCACTGCATCAGCAGCTCGGTCAGTTCAGCCAGCAGCAAACCCATCTAAACCAGATGATCGCCACCGAAACCGAGGCCTACCGAATCCAGTTCACGGCCATGGATACGATCGTCTCGCAGTTGAAATCCACCAGTAACCAGCTTACCCAGATGATGGCGGGCCTGAATCCGACCAGCATTATGAATTCCAGCAACAAGGGCGGTTAAGCCCAGGGAGCCACCATGAACAGAATGAACACCAACGCGATCAGCCAGTATCGCAATGTCTATGCCCACAGCGGAGCCGATGATCCGGGTGGCTACCATGTTGTGCAAATGCTGCTGGGCGGAGCTCTGGAGCGGATCGCCGCGGCATCCGGGCATATGCACAGTAAGGAAGTGGCGGCCAAGGGCGAGTGTATTTCCCGGGCCATCGACATCATCACTGCCCTGCGTGGGGCCTTGGATCACAAGGTCGATGCCGAGCTGACCAGCCGACTGGATGCCCTGTACGAGTACATGATGCATCGCCTGTTTATTGCCAACGTTGACAATGATCCGGAATTGCTCGAAGAAGTCTCGGAGTTGCTGCGTTCGCTGAAAAGTAGCTGGGATGAGATTCCCGCCCAGGCCCGGCAACCGCTGGCGGGTATTGCGGCACCCCGACCCGCTGCATCGCTATGAATCCGGAGACACCAGCGCAAAGGCTTGATAAAGCGGTGGCCTTGAGCCGGGTGATGTTGCAGGCTGCCGAGGTGGGCGATTGGAACGAACTAGCCAGGCTGGAACAGGAACGTGCCGCTTGTCTGGCCCGGATTCCGAGTGATCAGAATTATGCAGAGGGGCTACGCGAGGTACTGTTGTTGAACGAGGAAATTACCCGCTGCGCACTGATTTCAAGGGATGCGGCAGCCGATACCTGGACCCACCGGTTGCGAGCTCTGCGTGGTGCCAATGCCTATCTGGATACGGCCCGGGGCTGAGCCGTGGATGTGCAGCGCCTGCATGAGTTCACCGATTCACTGGCCAGCGAATCCGACTTGTATTTACGCTGGAAAGCCCCCGCGACCCTGGATGTGGTCGGCCACGATGCCCTGCTGGCGTTCCGCTTTGCCATGGAGATGGGCGATGATCGCTATGGCTTGCGTGAAGCTGAAAGCGACATCGAGCAAGCACTGTTTCGCGTCGATACCAAACTCGACCTGCTGTTGAACCTGATGAGTCGGATGCTCAGTGGGGATCCGCATGAACCGTTTCGCCGCGGGGTACGTTTGAATCCGCTAGGCGTAGCCTGGCAGCAGACCGAGGTTTTGCCGCGAGGCCAACACGGCCAGGTCAGTCTGCGCCTGGAAGAGCTGCCGATGTTGCCCATTGAGTTGCCGGCGACCCTGGTTAAGGTGGAAACACGTGGCCATGGCTATCTGTGCACGGCTCTGTTCGACCCGTTGCCGGGGGAACTCAAGGATCTGGTGCAGCGCTACATCTTCCGCGCCCACCGCCGCCAGGTGGCCGAAGCACGGGCCGGACGAGGTGCTCGATGAGTGGCTCGGATAGGGAAATTTGACCGGGGTCACAGTTTGTAAAGGTATAAAAGAGACCTCGCTCACAGGTTTGCAGACAGGGCCGAAATTGCTCTGTTTATTCATATTGCAGATAAGTAAGGTTGACATCCCCGCTCACCTGTCGAGTTGGGTTGTTCACTTTGTAACGGGGTTTTCAAGGAAGCGATCATGCAGCCGAGTATTCTCATCATCGAGTCCAATACGACTCGTCGGGCTGATCTGGAAACGATGTTGCAACACCTTGGGCTGCGTACCGAATGCGTGGACCTTGCCAGCGTTACCCATCGGGCTGCTTCGGCCTACCAAGCGGTGTACCTGGGGATGATCGAGGAGTTGGAATCGCTGCCGGCAGGCTTGGCTGAATTGCAGCGTCTGCCCCTGTTGCTAGGGGCCGAGGCGAGTTGGGCAAACAGTGTTGCCGAAGATCGTGGCGAGGCCTGTGAACGGATCAGCTTCCCGTTGAGCATGCACCAGGTGCGCACGGCACTGTCCCGATTGCGGGGTCGCAAGGCACCCAATGCGGCGACCGAGTCAAAATGTGTCGGCGACTCGCAAGCCATGCGGACCATGCAGGAATTGATTGAGCACGTGGCGCCCTACGACAGCACAGTGCTGATCCTGGGTGAATCCGGTACCGGCAAAGAGTTGATCGCCCATGCCCTGCATGCGCTTTCACCGCGACATAACCGACCGTTTGTGGCGATCAATTGCGGGGCGATTCCCCAGGAACTGATGGAGAGCGAACTGTTCGGCCACGAAAAGGGCGCCTTCACCGGTGCCGTGGCGGCGCGCAAAGGGCGTTTTGAAGCGGCCGAAGGCGGCACCCTGTTTCTGGATGAAATTGGTGACATGAGTTTGACCATGCAGGTCAAGCTGCTGCGGGTATTGCAGGAGCGTACCTTTGAACGGGTCGGTGGTAATCGTACTTTGCGGAGTGACGTACGCATTGTGGCGGCCACCCATCAAGACCTTGAGGAGGAGGTAGCTGCGGGTCGTTTTCGCGAAGATCTGTATTTTCGTCTCAACGTGTTTCCACTGGAGAGTCCGGCACTGCGCGAGCGGGCCGAGGATATCCCCGAGCTGGTGCGCGAATTCAGCAAGCGCCTGGGGATGCGTGGCCTGGGTAGCCTGCGCTACACCAGCGAAGCGCTGCAGGCACTGCGAACCTATGCCTGGCCCGGTAATGTTCGGGAGTTGGGTAACCTGGTCGAACGGATGGCCATCATGTATCCCAATGGAGTGGTACGGGCGGCCGACTTGCCAAAGAAATACCGCTCTGGAGTCCAGGACCTTGAGGCGGCAGCGGCGGCACAATTGCCTGAAGTAGGCCGCGATGAGGTGGAGATGCTGTTGCCCAACGCCGGTCTCGATTTGAAGGAGTACCTGGCAACGATCGAGATTGCAATGATCCAGCAGGCCCTGGATCTGTCCGGCGGGGTGGTGGCGCGGGC
>CAYOLM010000088.1:0-2061 GCA_964404785.1 uncultured Mizugakiibacter sp. | reverse complement strand
CAGCGTCAGCAGGATCGCCAACAGCGGCTGGTGGCCATGGGTGAAATGAGTGCCCGCCTGGCCCACGAATTACGTACCCCGCTGGCGACTGCCGTACTGCATGCTTCGCGTCTCGCTACCGGTGCTGTCCATGTCGATGACAGCCCGCGCCTGGCCGGCAAGATTCTGGAGCGGCTGCGCTTGCTGCAGCGGTTACTTGATTCCACCCTGGCCTTTGTCCGTGGTGAGCGGGAGGAGGGTGAATCATTTGCTGTAGCGGCTTTACTTGCCGAGGCCCTGAGTATCGCTGGCTTGCAGGCGGAGGATGATGGCCTCAGGGTCACGGTGGCGCCTGCGGCTGCGCAGACTTTGCTAAGCGGTCAGCGAGCTTTACTGGCCGGGGCGTTGGCCCATGTGCTGAACAATGCTTGTGAGGCGGGCGGTGGTCCGGCTGGTATCAGCATCGATGTGCAACGTGCTGATGCGCTGCTGAAGATCACTATTCGGGATCAAGGTCCCGGTATCCCCAGCCAGCAGGTGGAGCATATCTTTGAAGCTTTTTACACCACCCGACGCGGGGGTACCGGCCTGGGACTGGCGGTGGCCCGCTCGGTGGCCAGAGCCCACGGCGGCGAGCTGCGCTGGGTAGCCCAGGAAGGACCGGGGGCCCGATTCGTATTGACTATCCCGACTGTATCTAAGGCTATGGCCGGGTTCCACAGCAGCATTTTACCAAGTTATTTCACCACGCCGAATTCTGGTGAGGAGGTAGGTCATGTCTGAACTGGATATTCTGGTCGTCGAGGACGACCGCGATTTACGCGAAGCTCTGATAGAGGCCCTGCAAGGGGCCGGATACAGTGCCGATGGGGTCGATAATGGCCCGGCCGCCTTGCGGCGTCTTGAACGGCATAGCGTGCGCCTGGTACTCAGCGATGTGCAGATGAGCCCCATGGATGGCCCGACGCTGCTGGGGGAATTGAAATCCCGCTATGCCGACCTTCCCGTGGTGATGATGACGGCCTTTGGAACGATCGAACAGGCTGTGGAGGCGATGAAGAAGGGGGCGGTGGATTATCTGGTCAAGCCATTTGAATCCGCCGTACTGGAAGACGTCGTACGCAAACATCTGCCTTCGACCGAGGATCTGTTCGAGGATGCGATCGTCGAAGATCCCCGCTCCCGGGCCTTATTCGAACTAGCCTGTCGAGTGGCCGTCAGTGATGCCACGGTCATGATTAGCGGTGAAAGTGGAACCGGTAAAGAAGTTGTGGCCCGCACCATTCACCGTCATTCCCCACGGGCCGAGGCCCCGTTTGTGGCGATTAATTGTGCAGCGATTCCTGAGGCCATGCTGGAGGCCACCTTGTTCGGTTATGAAAAGGGCGCGTTTACCGGTGCGCAGGCGGCTTTTCCCGGCAAGTTCGAGCAGGCCCAGGGTGGCACCCTGTTGCTGGATGAGGTCAGCGAGATGCCCTTGGTTTTACAGGCCAAGTTATTACGGGTGTTGCAAGAGCGCGAAGTGGAACGGCTGGGTGGCCGCAAGGTCATCGGTCTGGATGTGCGGGTGCTGGCAACCAGTAACCGCCGACTTCGTGATGAAGTCGCGGCGGGTCGATTGCGTGAAGATTTATTTTTTCGCCTCAATGTGTTTCCTCTGCAGGTGCCGGCTTTACGGGACCGCCCCGGCGATATTCTGCCACTGGCTCGTAGCCTGCTGGCGCGGCATTGCCGAGGCCGGCGCTCAACACCGGTACTGAGCCGGGGGGCTGAGGCGCGGTTGCTCGCTCACACCTGGCCCGGCAATGTGCGTGAACTTGACAATGTCATGCAGCGGGTGCTGGTGATGACCAATGCCAGCCGTGTCGAAGCAGCGGCGTTGGTGCTGGAAGATACGCTTGAAAGTGACGGAAATCCGACACTGGTAAGTACAGAGGTGCTTGGCTCGGATCTGCAAGGGGCACGGCGTCGTAGTGAGTACGATCTGATTCTCGATACCCTGCGGGAAACGGGAGGCAACCGGCGCATGATGGCCCGTCGCCTGGGGGTCAGCGAGCGAACTTTGCGCTACAAACTGGCACG
>CAYOLM010000087.1:0-6007 GCA_964404785.1 uncultured Mizugakiibacter sp. | reverse complement strand
TCAAACATCTGCTGTACTCACCATTTACCTTGTACAAAGGCCTGATGCAACGGATCGATCGGGAGATTGACCTGGCCAAAAACGGACATCAGGGGCGAATCATTGCCAAGATCAATGCGCTCAATGAGCAAGGCATGGTCGAGGCCCTCTACCGGGCCTCACAGGCGGGCGTACAAATTGACCTTATCGTGCGTGGTGCCTGCACCCTGCGTCCCGGCCTACCCGGTATTTCCGACACGATACGGGTACGCTCAATCGTTGGCCGGTTCCTCGAACACAGTCGCGTTTACTGGTTTGGTAATGGTGGTGAAGCGGAATTGATTTGCGCCAGTGCGGACTGGATGGAACGTAATCTGCTGCACCGTATAGAAATCGGCTTTCCAATTCTTGATCCTGACATTGCTCAGCGTGTGTACGCCGAGACTTTGGCCAATTACCTGGTCGACAACACCGATGCATGGATACTGGATAGCGGCGGCCATTATCACCGCGTAGCCCACGCTAACGAACCGGCGTATTCCGCACAACGATCCCTACTCGCCAAATTAACGGCCTGACGGCTGCCCTGGGGATGCCTCTAAAAACCGTAGCGAGCGATTCTTTCATCCGCTGACCTGGAGCGAAACTCCTATACATATCAAATGGATAAGTGATGGATGTGTGAGGATGCAAGGCCGCAATAGAGCTACATAGTAGGTAATTGAGGTGCCCCAGGTATTGACCAAGAACTACCATTGTCGGGATGATGCTTATCTGACCATCAAGGAGTCCTGCCATGTTCGAAGGCTTACGTTTCAAACATTGGCAAACCACCATCGAGAACGGCATCGTCACCCTCGGCATCAATCGTGAGGCCAGCCACGTCAATACTCTGGCCCGAGCCGTGCTGGAAGAACTCGATGCGATCCTCGAACGGATTGCTATTGACCCACCACGTGGTCTACTGATCCACTCTCTGAAATCAACCGGCTTTATCGCTGGTGCCGACATCCACGAGTTCGAGCGCTATGAGCGCGAAGGCCGCGTTACCGAGGCCATCGAATATGGCCAGCGAGTATTGCAGAAGCTCGCCGAGCTACCCTGCCCCAGTATCGCCGCTATTCACGGTCACTGCATGGGCGGTGGTACCGAACTTGCCCTGGCCTGTAGCTACCGTATTGCCAGTAACGACTCTAAGACCCGTATAGGCCTACCCGAGGTCATGCTGGGAATCCACCCTGGTTGGGGCGGCACGGCCCGTCTGCCGCGTCTGATCGGCGCCACTGCAGCCCTGAAATTAATGCTTACTGGCCGCTCCTTATCAGCCAGGGCCGCACGTACCCGAGGTCTGATCGACCGCGTCAGTGAGCCGCAACATCTCATTGAGGCGGCCCTGAAACTGCTTGAACAGACCCCACCTCGGCATTTTCCAAAACGCCTGCAGACCTGGGCCAGCAATCTATGGCCAGTACGACAGATACTGGCCCCCATTATCCGCAAGCAAACAGCCGCCAAGGCCAACCCCCAGCACTACCCTGCACCCTTTGCCATAATCGAAATTTGGCGCCGTGGAGGGGGCAACCTACGGCAACGGCTGCAGCTTGAAGCCCGCTCGGTGGTCAAACTGGCCGCCACCCCAACCGCGCACAACCTGATCCGGGTGTACTTTCTGCAAGAACGTATCAAAGGTCTGGCGGGTACAACGGCCCACGACATCAAGCATGTGCATGTCGTCGGAGCCGGAGTCATGGGTGGGGATATCGCTGCATGGTGCGCATCACGCGGCTTTGAGGTCAGTCTCCAGGACCGTGAGATTCACCTGCTTGAACCGGCACTGGCCCGGGCCGAACGACTGTTCGAACACCGTCTAAAAACCCCTGAGCTCATTGCGGCGGCCAAAAACCGCTTGCATGCTGACATCGAGGGTGCCGAAGTGGCCCAAGCTGACTTGGTGATTGAGGCCATTTTTGAGAATGTCGAGGCCAAACAAACCGTCTACGCCCAGCTCGAATCCCGGCTTGCCTCCACGGCACTGCTCTCCAGCAACACCTCCAGTATTCCTATTGCGGAACTGGCTCGCTCCCTTAGCCGCCCACAGCGTTTCTTCGGACTGCACTTCTTCAATCCGGTGGCGCGGATGCCCCTGGTCGAGGTCGTCCGGCACCCTCGTCTCGACCCAGCAACCGAACACCGTGCTCTGGCCTTTTGCAGGGCTATCGACAAGCTGCCGTTACCGGTCAAGGGTTCGCCCGGTTTTCTGGTCAACCGCATCCTGGTGCCCTACCTACTTGAATCCATCCGCTGTCTGTCTGAAGGTGTTCCCGGTGCCGTACTTGATCGAATTGCGCGCCACTTCGGTATGCCGATGGGACCTATCGAATTGGCGGACACGGTCGGTCTTGATGTCGCCGAATCGGTAGGTCGTGAACTGGCCCCGTTTCTGGGTCTGGAACTGCCGGAAGGCATCGACCAGCGGCTGGCTGCGGGCAAGCGCGGCAAAAAGGATGGCCACGGCTTCTATGTATGGAAAGATGGCAAGCCACTCAAACCGGAGGTACCCAAGAATTACCAGGCCGCCGAAGATCTTGAAGCGCGGATGATTCTACCCATGCTCAACGAGTCGGTCGCCTGCCTGGCCGAAGAGGTGGTTGCCGATGCTGAGTTGCTGGATGCCGGGGTCATATTTGGTACGGGCTTTGCCCCCTTCCGGGGCGGTCCGATTCAATATATTCGTAGCCAGGGTGTGGATCACCTGAAAGCGGAACTGGAGTCGCTAGCCGAACGTCATGGGCCGCGATTCAAACCGCGCGATGGTTGGGATCTGCCTACCTTGAGGGAATCACCTACCCAGCTCTGAGGAGCAGCGATCTGCCAGCGGATACTTCAAACCTGAAATTCAGGCGTGATGCTCAGTCACGTTCTGCTTGTCACCTGTCTCATCGAGATCCACCAGCAGGGCCACCAGCTCAGGAGCAAAAGCGCGGGCCTGTTCAACCAGGTTTCTATCCAGTACCAGATAACGCCCGGAGAGCTGAATAACCCCCAGCGTTCCGCTATTCAAGGCCTGCAACTGATCAGCATCAACATGAACCCGCCGAATCTTGCCGCCGTATTCGAAATGGCGCTGCGATTCGGTCTGTTCGGCAGGTTTGTTACGAATCTGGCCATCAATCAGGCGCTTCAGGCGGTCACGTATCTCCCGGCGCTTACGTACCTGCTCAGCAGCCTCCCGTTTGGCTGCCGCCCGTTGGCTCCGTTCCTGGCGTTCACGCATGGCCCAGGCCCTGGACAGATCGATCTCAGCGCCCGATTCTACCGGGCTACGCCGTGGCTGGGTTCCAGATGTCTTCGCAACACTGTGCCGAGTCGATGATTTACCGGGCTTCAGCTTTCCTGAGGCGGGCCTAGCGGTGGATTTCGCCAAGCCCATTTTCAGTAACTGATCTCGTAATGAATCACTCATAGTGCAGTTCTTAATAATGTGGCGGTGGCGGTTCATGCCTGGCATCGCCGGCCAGGGTGGTTCGTACACCCGCCAGTCCGCGGCGCAATTCGGCAACCGTACTCTCCAGCACCACCGTGCGTCGGGCCCGATCAACATCGGCACTAAGCAACCCACTTATCGCCTCATCGATAAAACTGAGGCGTATTTCCAATTCAGTAAGGCGTTCTTCGAGAGTGCTCATGACCGTGCGTTCATCAGGGAACGGCCTCGGGCAATACCGTAATAGGCAATTCCGGCCGCTTCGACCTCACCCGGATCGTAGATGTTACGACCATCAAACAGAAGCGGATTCGGCATGGCTGCGGCAATACGTGAAAAATCCGGGCTTCGAAATACTTTCCACTCGGTGATCAGAAGCAGCGCATCCGCTCCTTCCAGGGCGGCATAGGGATCATCAACCAGTTGTAGATCAGCTCGATCACCATAAATCCTGTGGGCCTCGTCGCTGGCCTTGGGGTCATAAGCACACACCCGTACCCCTGCCTGCCACAGTTGTTCAAGGAGGCAGCGACTCGGAGCTTCCCGCATATCATCGGTATTGGGCTTGAAAGCAAGCCCCCAGAGCGCCACCTTACGAGCGGCGAGATGACCAGCAAAGTGCTCACTGAGCAACTCGAAAAGCTTACTCTTCTGGTGACGATTCACGGTCTCGACCGCATCAAGGATGCGGGCCTCATAGGCATGGGTTCTAGCCATACTCTGCAGAGCCCGAACATCCTTGGGGAAACACGAACCGCCATATCCAGCGCCTGGATAGATAAAGTGATAGCCGATCCGGGGATCGGCACCTATACCCTGGCGTACCCATTCAATATCGGCACCGACACGTTCGGCGATATTGGCGATCTCGTTCATGAAACTTATCTTGGTGGCCAACATGGCGTTGGCAGCATACTTGGTGAGTTCTGCAGAGCGAGTATCCATCACCACCAGTCGTTCATGGTTGCGATTAAACGGGGCATACAACATCCGCAGGTGCTGTACAGCCCGCTCACTCTCGCTACCGATGATGATGCGATCCGGTCGCATGCAGTCGTTGACCGCATCGCCTTCTTTGAGAAATTCCGGATTGGACACAACATCAAACTCAAGTTCCAGCTTGCGCTCTGCCAATATCTTCGCGATGCATTCGCGCACTCGCGCTGCCGTACCCACGGGCACTGTGGACTTGTTCACCACCACAGTAGGGCGTTCGAGATGCTGACCGATGGTCTCGGCAACCGCCAATACATGCCGCAAATCGGCACTGCCATCCTCATCCGGGGGAGTTCCCACGGCAATGAATATCACCTCGCCATGAGCAATACCGGCCACCGCATCGGTACTGAACTCAAGTAATCCGGAAGCGTGGTTGCGTTTGACCATAGCCTCCAGTCCCGGCTCGTAAATCGGAATCACACCTTGGCGTAACCGCTCTATCTTGTCCCGGTCAACATCCACACAGAAAACGTGATTTCCCATTTCAGCCAGACAGGTGCCGGTGACCAAACCGACATAACCGGTGCCGAACAGTGTTACACGCATTGAGAAAGTCTCTTAAAATGGGCCATTCTAACAAGCCGGATCACAATAAAGACAAGCTTGAGGAGAAATCGTCCCTATATTTCTCAGTTCAAGTTTGTCCATAAAAACGGGGACGGATCACTCCGTCCCCGCACTAACATTCATGCCGATAACTTACTTGCCTGCCGGTTTGCTGCCCGTCGTCGCCGGGATGATCTTCAGTAGCTTGATATCGAAGATCAGAGTTGCATTCGGAGCAATCGGGCCCGGAGGAGGGGTCGCCCCGTAACCGAGCGTGGACGGGATATAGAGTTTGAAGTGACTACCAACCGGCATCATCTCAACCCCTTTGCGGAATCCGGCAATCACGTTGGCCAGAGGAATCGAGGCCGGGCCGCCGTGCTTGGCTGAAGAATCGAAGACCTTGCCATTCACCAGCGAACCACTGTAATCGATCCGTACCGTATCCGTCTTGATCGGCTTAGGTCCGGTGCCCATCTTGATAACCTTGTATTGCAGACCATCAGCAAGCACCTTCACACCAGGTTTGCTCTTGTTGGCCTGCAGAAATTTGGCACCTTCTGCCGCATTCTGCTTGGCCTTAGCAGTACGTTCCATCTTGAACTTGGCTTGCAGTTTTTTCATGAACTGCTGGCGTACCGTCTTGTATTCAGCCTTACCTATCGCTGGCTTATGCCCGGCAAGTACCGTCTCCAGAGCCTTGGCTACCAGAGCCGGATCGAGTTCCTGGCGCACGATGGGGGGAATACCCGCGGCGAGATCCATACCCACCACATAACTGGCCTTGGCTTTTTCGGTCTTCAAGGCCGGAGTTGCCCCCTGGGCGGCCAGGCTCATGCCCAGTGTGGTAGTCAGAGCGGCTGCCAACAATGCAGGACGCAGAATCTTGGTCATTTGAAAACCCTCAGATGAATTGGAATGCTTATGCACGTTTAGTACACAAACGGGGAGCTATTGTGATGTGCAAGCACACGCTTGGCAAACCTAGCAACGCTCATG
>CAYOLM010000086.1:0-6067 GCA_964404785.1 uncultured Mizugakiibacter sp. | reverse complement strand
CCCTATTTCCGCTTTGACCCGGCACAATGCATTGTCTGCTCACGCTGCATACGGGCGTGCGACGATGTGCAGGGGACGTTTGCCTTGACTATTCAGGGCCGCGGCTTTGAGTCCAGGGTTGTGGCCGGCCTGGACGAGGGCTTTCTGGATTCCGAGTGTGTGTCCTGCGGGGCCTGCGTACAGGCCTGCCCGACCGGGTCATTAATGGAAAAATCGATGCTGGTCAGTGCGCCGCCGGAGCATAGTGTGATCACTACCTGCGCTTATTGCGGCGTGGGCTGCTCGTTCCGCGCCGAGATGCAAGGCGAAACCCTGGTACGCATGGTGCCCAACCAGGATGGCCACGCCAATCACGGCCATGCCTGCGTCAAGGGACGTTTTGCAATTGGCTATGCCAGCCATCCGGATCGCATCACCACACCCATGGTTCGCGATACAATCGCCGATCCCTGGAGGGTAGTGAGTTGGAATGAGGCGATTGCTCATGCTGCTAGTGAATTCAAGCGCTTGCAGAGCAAATACGGTAAGTTTTCCATTGGCGGTATCTCCTCATCACGCTGTACCAACGAGGAAACCTACTTGGTGCAGAAGTTGGTCCGCGCTGGCTTTGGCAATAACAATGTCGATACTTGCGCACGGGTGTGCCATGCACCGACGGGTTATGGGCTTAAGACCACTTTGGGGGAGTCGGCGGGTACCCAAGATTTCGACTCCATCGAGCAGACCGACGTGGTGCTGGTTATGGGCGCCAATCCAACCGACGCGCATCCGGTTTTCGGTTCGCGGATAAAACGACGTCTGCGCGCGGGGGCCAAACTGATCGTCATTGATCCACGCAGTATCGACCTGGTGCGCAGTCCGCACATCCAGGCTGATTACCATCTCAAGCTCAAGCCCGGTACCAATGTTGCGATCCTCAATGCGTTGGCCCATGTGATCGTCAGCGAAGGGCTGGTTGACGAAGACTTTGTGGCCCAGCGATGCGAGTCGGACTCATTCGAGGCCTGGCGTGCGCTGGTTGCCCAGGACGTATGCAGTCCCGAGGCGATGGCGGCCGAGACCGGTGTTCCTGCCGAGATGGTGCGCGGTGCGGCCCGGCTTTATGCCACCGGCGGCAATGCGGCGATCTATTATGGTCTGGGTGTCAGCGAACACGCCCAAGGCTCGACCGGGGTAATGGGTATTGCCAACCTGGCCATGGCCACCGGCAATCTGGGCCGATCCGGAGTCGGGGTGAACCCGATGCGCGGTCAAAACAACGTGCAGGGTTCTTGTGACATGGGTTGTTTTCCACATGAGTTCCCAGGTTACCGTCATGTCAGCGACCCGTCGGTAAGGGCACTGTTCGAATCCGCATGGGGCGTGAAACTGCATGATGAACCGGGTTTGCGTATCCCCAACATGTTTGAGGCCGCCCTCGATGGTAGTTTTAAGGGTCTGTATCTACAGGGTGAAGATATTGCCCAGTCTGATCCCAATACCCAGCATGTGACGGCTGCGCTGCAAGCGATGGAATGCGTCGTGATTCAAGATTTGTTCCTCAACGAAACGGCCAAGTACGCGCATGTGTTCTTGCCGGGCAGCTCGTTTCTGGAGAAGGATGGCACCTTTACCAATTCCGAACGGCGAGTGTCGCCGGTACGCAAGCTGATGGAGCCCAAGGCCGGCTATGCCGATTGGCAGATCACCCAGTTGCTGGCCAATGCCATGGGCTATTCAATGCATTACACCCATCCCGCCGAAATCATGGATGAAATCGCCCGGCTGACCCCGACCTTCCACGGCATGAGCTTTGAGAAGATCGAGCGCATGGGTTCGGTGCAATGGCCTTGCAACGAGGATCATCCAGATGGTACCCCGATCATGCATGTCGGTGAGTTCGTGCGCGGCAAGGGTCACTTCATGCTTACCGAGTACGTACCGACCTCGGAAAAGGTCAATGCCCGGCACCCGCTGCTTCTCACTACCGGGCGCATTCTGAGTCAGTACAACGTCGGCGCACAGACTCGACGCACTGCCAATCTGGCCTGGTCTAGTGAGGATCTCCTGGAGATTCACCCGCATGATGCCGAGGATCGTGGCATTACCAATGGCGATTGGGTCGGTATCGAAAGTCGCGTTGGTAAAACCGTACTCCACGCCCTGGTTACCGAGCGCATGCAACCGGGCGTGGTCTATACGACATTTCACTTTCCCGAAGCCGGCTCGAATGTACTCACCACCGAGAATTCCGACTGGGCTACCAATTGCCCTGAATACAAGGTCACTGCGGTACAGGTTACCCGGGTCAGCCAGCCCTCAGAATGGCAGCAGCGTCACCAAGCTTTTTCCAAGAAACAGTTGGCGCTTCTGGAGCAATCCCTGAATGTCCCCGCCGTACACTGAGTTTCACGGTACAGGATACGCAAGACGTACCGTCGAGCGTTTTCGGCGTGGCTGCGTCGAGCAGACCAGCGATGTCATCGCTGAGGAAGTTCCGGTGGCCATGGTCTACAACGGCGTACCCTTCGCAGTGATGCTGCTGACCCCGTTGGACCTGGAGGACTTCGCACTCGGTTTCTCGCTGAGCGAGGGATTGGTACGTAATGCAGATGAATTCGAATCCATTCAAGTACAGCCACGGCTGGAAGGTATCGAACTGGCGATAGAGATATCCAAACTAGCCCTGGATCGCCAGACCGACATGTATCAGCAACGGTTGCTTCCCGGTCGTAGCGGTTGCGGTCTGTGTGGTGTACGCACCCTCGAAGAAGCCGTTCGTCACCCTAAGCCGGTCGGTGAGGGGCCGCATATTGAAGCCGATACGCTACAGCGGGCACTGACAGCCCTGCGCGCGGCCCAGCCAATCAACCTGGTCACCGGTTCGGTACATGCTGCGGCCTGGGTCGATACCCGTGGCCGGATCGTACTGATACGTGAGGATGTGGGTCGTCACAATGCCCTCGACAAGCTGATTGGCGCCATGCTGCGCGCCAGGATCAACCCGGAAAGCGGATTCCTGGTCATCACCAGCCGCGCCAGCTACGAGATGGTGACCAAGGCTGCCGTTGCCGGCATCACGCTGATGGCGGCGATATCCGCACCGACCGCGCTGGCCATCCACCTGGCCCGTGACAGCGGGATATCCCTGATCGGTTTTGCCCGGACCAACAGCCACGTTGTTTACACCCACCCGCAGCGGTTGCGGTATGCCGCCGGAGTCCCTGCATGAACATCAAATACCTAATCGCCATGGTCAACGACATCAGCCATTACTTCACTTCCGAAGCCGACCACGCAAGCGGCGTTGCTGCGGTTGCCCATCATCTCCGGAAATCCTGGGATCCAGCCATGCGCCGACAGATCACTGCCTATCTTGATTCCGCGGGCGAAGGACTCGAACCCCTGGCACGCGAAGCCGTGCAGAAGCTGGCCGAGATGGAACCCCCACGGGTTTCGGTTGGCTGAAGTGCTTGGGGTGGTATTGATCTGTTGGGGGGACTTCCTGGTATGCGGATATCGTTGGGTACTGCGATAAACCTACTGCATGGCTCGATTGCTGCGTGGTGTTCTCGTTCACCCCTTGCTGGTTTCTGGTGACACCGCTCTGTGGTGTCACCCATCTGTGGATGCTCTGCATCCGGGGTCATAAGCTTCCACCCACCGGCGGTAGGTGCCCCCTGTCATTCGTCCGGGATGATGAGGTATGGAATTCTGTGCAATATCCCGGATCAACCTTGCGCACAGCGCTGTTGTTGGGCAGCGCTGGCCCGGCGGGTGTGCAGATATCCGGTATTGGACATGACCAGAACATCGGTTCCCGTGCTTTGCCCGGCCTTGCAAAACAGCAGAGTCAGGTTGCTGCCGATAGCACTGCCATTGCCATGAAAAATGATTTTCCTGCGCCCGCGACTGGACAGGATGTGCAGTGTGGGCTCAGCCTTGCCGAGCCGTACCGGTGGCCCGTCCGGTTGCCCGTCGTGGTTGAAATCCGTGGCCACCAGCCAGCCATGATCCCAGCGCATGTCGGGGGTGCAGTGTTGGCCGTCACGGGTTGGGCACACCAGGCTGCGGGTGCCGGTATGGATCGCATATTCCCGGGCAAAATGCAGCGTGGCGGCCAGTTCACGACTCAGGACCCGGACCCGTTCTCGGGTCAGGAGCCGGGTGAAGGAGGGGGTGGCGACGGTACTGAGTGCGGCGATAATCAGCATCACCATAAGCAGCTCGATAAGGCTGCGCCCTTGCTGTTTTAGAGAGGCCAGGTGGGGATCTCGAAAACTTTTGGTGAGTGGCTTGAGTGCAGGACACCCCAGAATGAATCTCTGTGGCCTATCAACTGGATAGGTGAGAATTGAGCGAGGATGCCACCCAGCCATCAGGCTGCGCAGCAGGCTTTTCGAGGTTCCCATAGGTGGCATCCATACGACCAGGTAGCAGCATAGGTTGGGGACCAGGCACAGCCCATCGGTGCAGGCCGACCGGTTTGTACGGCAAAGCTGACCTGAGCTGTCAGCGCAGACCGCTACAATACTCATTCAATGTCTAACAAATTCGAACTCATAGCGCCTTATACCCCGGCCGGTGATCAACCCGAGGCGATCCGCCGTCTGGTGCAGGGTTTCACCGACGGGGTGGCCCACCAGACGGTGCTGGGAGTGACCGGTTCGGGCAAGACCTACATGATTGCCAGCGTGGTTGCGCAGATCCAGAAGCCGACCCTGGTGATGGCGCCTAACAAGACCCTCGCCGCGCAGCTGTATGGCGAGTTTAAGAATTTCTTCCCGCACAATGCGGTCGAGTATTTTGTCAGCTACTACGATTATTACCAGCCCGAAGCCTACGTACCGGCCTCCGATACGTACATCGAGAAAGACGCCAGTATCAACGAGCACATCGAGCAGATGCGGCTATCGGCCACCAAGGCTTTGCTGGAACGCAAGGATGCGCTCATCGTCGCTACCGTATCGGCCATCTACGGTTTGGGTGATCCCAACGAATACTTCCGCATGGTGTTGCACCTGGTGCGTGGCGACCGGCTGGATCAGCGCGAGTTGATCCGCCGTCTGACCGAGATGCAATACGTCCGCAACGATATCGAACTGCGCCGGGCTAGCTATCGGGTGCGCGGTGAGGTGATCGATGTGTTTCCGGCCGAAAATGAGGCCGATGCCCTGCGGGTGGAACTGTTCGATGGAGAGATTGAAAACCTCTCATTGTTCGATCCGTTGACGGGTGAAGTGCAACGACGCCTGGCCCGCTACACCATTTATCCAAAATCGCATTACGTATCCACACGCCGCAAAGTGCTTGATGCCATGGAGACCATCAAGGATGAACTGCGTGAACGTCTGCAGCAACTGCGTGATGACAATCGCCTAGTCGAAGCCCAGCGTTTGGAGCAGCGCACCCGCTTCGATTTGGAAATGATGGCCGAGGTCGGGTACTGCCAGGGAGTAGAGAATTATTCACGTCATCTCACCGGACGCATGCCTGGTGAAGCACCACCGTGCCTGTTCGATTATCTGCCCGCCGATGCCCTGCTGGTGGTGGACGAATCTCATGTCACCGTGCCGCAACTAGGCGGCATGTACAAGGGTGACCATTCCCGTAAACAGACCTTGGTTGAATTTGGTTTTCGGCTGCCCTCAGCACTGGATAATCGACCCCTCAAATTTGAAGAATGGGAGCGGCGTTCACCGCGCACCATCTTCACCTCGGCGACTCCCGGTCCGTATGAGTTTGAGCACAGCAGCGAGCATGTGGTGGAACTGGTGGTACGCCCGACCGGCTTGGTCGACCCCCAGATCGAGGTCCGTCCGGTGGCCAGCCAAGTGGATGATCTACTGTCACAAGTGGCAGAACGGGTTGCGCTGGGCGACCGGATACTGGTCACGACCCTCACCAAGCGTATGGCCGAAAACCTGACCGAATATCTGGGTGAGCACGGGGTCAAGGTGCGCTACCTGCATTCGGATATTGAAACCGTCGAGCGGGTTGAGATTATTCGCGACCTGCGCCTGGGGGTGTTCGATGTACTGGTCGGCATCAACCTGCTGCGTGAAGGCCTGGATATGCCCGAAGTCTC
>CAYOLM010000085.1:0-6074 GCA_964404785.1 uncultured Mizugakiibacter sp. | reverse complement strand
CCGGTCTGATGATTACTACGGAAGTCATGGTGGCCGAACTGCCGAAGAAGGAAGAAGCACCAGCTGGTGGCGGTGCGGGTGGCATGGGTGGTATGGGCGGCATGGGTGGAATGGATTTCTGATCTCTCTGTCCTCGTTCCACCGCAGTACTCGAAGCCCCGCTCCAGCGGGGCTTCGCTTATCTGCAATCCAGGTTCTTGAAAGGGAGTGTCATCAAGCAGTCTGGCCTGCACCTAGAGGGGTGAGGATCTTATTCGGCACCTCGGGTGCGGCACCAAGTGTTTCACGATTGATACAAATAGCCGATCTGCCTGCACTGTACTGTAATAACTGCCACGACTTCCGTAATACCGTCATAGGAGCTCATTGGCTTCGCGGCTGGCGCCCCGGAGGCGTCCATGACGGAGATAACATCATGCAAGTTCATCTCAAGTTTATCGTAGGTGGTCTGGTTTTACTGCTCAGCACTGGAGCATTAGCGCAAGGCGGGGGGCAGGAAGATTTAGCCTACATCGCCAAACAGTCGGGCCTCACTGTGCGTCAGGTACAGATGATTCTTGGCGAGGGTGCGGCGGCCTTCCCCGAATACCGTACCTATGCTTTGTCTGAGCGTAAGCTGCATCGTGCCGTGCTTGATGGGCGGATACGCATACCAGTCTGGACGCGTGCAGCAGTAGCCAAGCGGTTGAGCAAACCACAACACCAGCAGGTTGAGGTGAAGCCGGCCATAGAGGTGGCTACGGCCGCTGAAGAGGGCTGAGTAGTTTTGAACGAGTGATTTTATAATTGTCGCTGCATGGGGGTCGGTGGCTGTGGAGTAAATCATGGATGTCTTTCACACGACTCAATGGAGTCTGGTGTTGCGCACCCGCGGCCCCCAAGCTGCTGCAGCTTGGGGGACCTTGTGTGTGACCTATCGATCGCCGGTACTGGCTTTTTTGCGTAAACGCGGTTACAGCTTCGAAGACGCAGAGGATCTCACCCAGTCATTCTTTACCGATTTGATTCAGTACAATCGCCTCGTCTTGGCTGATCCTGAACGTGGGCGTCTGCGTTGCTTTCTGCTGACAGCACTATGCCGCTTTACGGGTCACCGGCGTGCTGAACAATACGCTAGGCGGCGTGGAGGTGCCGAGTTGCATGTGCCATTGGAGGATTGTGAGGATCAACTCACCACTACGGAGGGCGACAGCCCCGAACAGGCATTTGACCGTGCTTGGAGCGTAAGCGTGCTGGATCAAGCTTTGGGCCGGTTGCAGCAGGAGACCGCCACCCAGGGCAAGGCGCAACTTTACGAGGCACTCAGTGAGTTTTTGATCGAGGCACCGGATGCTGACGAATATCACGCCATTGCAGTACGGTTTGGTATGCGCAGTAACAACACTGTGGCGGTGGCTGTACATCGCTTGCGGCGACGCCTGCACGCGCACATACGTACCGTACTTGCTGAAACACTCGAGGATGAAGGTGAGGTGGATAGCGAGTTGACGGCACTTAGCACGGCCTGGGTCGAACGGCCTATGGACAAGGCGGGTTCCACCTGCGAGGCTAGGCACTAAGCTAGAAAGTGCACAGTCTGGCTGTGCTCAGAGCTATACGCTCACGTCGCAGATAGACGGTTGCGGCGCCAGCGAGGATGGCGCGGATGGATCGAAACGATCTCGACGGAACCCCAAGCAGCACGTATTCGTTACTGCAGCGTTTCGCCGAGACAGTGTTTTTGCACCATGCAGCGAAAGTATCGGCGACGGCTGATCGTGTCCCTGCACTCGATCTGGATGATCCCCAGCAGCGCCACTTTGGCGAGTACGAATTGCTGGAACTCCTGGTACAGGGCTCGGGTGGTTGGGTCTATCGTGCGCGCCAGGCCGGGCTCGACCGCGAGGTGGTGCTGAAAATGCACCCAGCCGGCCCTTGGGCCAGTACCGAACACATCGAACGCTTTCGGACCGAGGCCGTGCTGGCTGCGCACTTGCAGCATCCTGACATCGTCCCAATCCATGCTTTTGGGGTGCTCGATGGCATGCCCTGGTTCAGTATGCGCCTGGTTGAAGGTCCTAACCTGGCCGTACACCTGGACGAGGTGGGAACGTTACCGCCACGGCAAGCGGCGCAGCTCCTACGCACGCTGGCACACGCCGTTTATTTTGCCCACCAGCACGGGATACTGCATCGTGACCTCAAGCCCGAGAATATACTGCTCGATGCGCGTGGCTGGCCACAGATTACCGACTTCGGTCTGAGCTGCCGTTTCGGTGCGCCGGGTAGCGTGCAGGCTTGTGGCACTCCTGGCTACATGGCGCCGGAACAGGTGGATGCACCGGCCGAGACCCTAACTGCGGCGGTTGATGTGCATGCGCTGGGGGCGGTGCTCTACACTATGCTGAGCGGCCACGCACCCTATGTCGGCAAGAACTTCAAGCAGGTGCTGAAGCAGATGCAACGCGGCCGGGTACGTGGGTTGCGTAGCCGCGGGCAGGCCGTACCACGTGATCTGGAAGCGATCTGCTTGAAGTGCCTGGAGCATGCTCCAGATGGGCGCTACGCCAATGCCCTGCTGTTGGCCGAAGATCTGGAGCGCTTTCTCGACGGTCGCCCGGTGCATTCGCGACCGCTGGGCTTGCCGATGCGCATCGGGTTGCAAGTGCGCCGTGAGCCGCAGCTTGCGCTGGCACTGCTGGCGATATTGTTGGTGCTCAGTGGTGGATTGCTTACCAGTGCCTGGCAATGGCAACGGGCCGAGGGTCAGGCTCGCCAAGCCTGGGCCGCCAACCATCGTGCCCAGCGGGTGCTGGTACAGAACCGCGAGGCATTGATCTGGCAAGCCATGCGACAGCGTGACGATACCGCGCTGCGTGCAGCGGTACTGGCCGCACTCGTTGATGCCGAACGGCGTGGCGACAAACCTGCCATGCAGCGCGAACGTTTACGTCTCGGCTTGCTGAAACAGTATCGACCGCAGCTTATCGACCGCCTACAGAATGGTGAGCCGATCAGTGCTATCGCGGTCAGCCCGGATGCCTCGCGGGTAGCCGTGGCGGGAGCGACGCGTTTACGGGTGCATGCGCTCGATCGCAATGCGTTGTTGGCCGACTTTGTGGTGCCGACCCGGCTGGCCTCGCTGGCCTACACCCCGGATGGACGCTGGCTGCGTGGCCGACCTGCTGCGCCAGTGCCGATTGCATTCGACAGCGGGGTGGGCATGGTGCTGTTCGATGCCTCCAACGGTAAGGTGTGGCGACCGCCTGCAGGAACCCGGTCGCAGTTCGATGCCACCTTTAGCGATGATGGCAAGTATGCCTTGCTCAGCTTTGCGGACGGTTATACCCAGGTTTGGGATGTAACGACGCGGAGGCCGCTGGGACCCAAGGTGTTCCTTGGCGAGCATGGTATTGGCAAGCTGATTGCCCCGGATGCGCAGACCGTAGCCATTGCCCGTCAACGTTATGAGTTGGTTGAGGTTCGCCGAGTGCCTGATCTTGCTCTGTTAGCCCGTTATCCGGCCGAGGTGGGTGAACGCTACACCGCCTGGGCTTGGCATCCCCAGGGTCGACGCCTGGCTCTGGGCCAGAGCAACGGTACGGTGCAGCAGGTTTCTGCTGGAAAGCGAAAGCTGATGCAGGCGTTCTCGACGGGCCAGGCTCCCAGCGTTCGTCTGCACTACAGTGCCAAGGGTACCTGGCTGGTAAGTGCTGATCAGCACGGTTGGCTACGTGTTTGGCGTAGTGGTAGCGGCATCCTAACCGCTGCCCCGGTACAGCAAGCAAACTCGATTTTGGCGCCGGGTAACATGGTGCCGTTCATCAACTTGCATCTTTCGCCTGAACACCGCCTGCTGGCAGTGAGTACCCGTGATGGAGTTGATTTTTGGGGTCTGGGTCCGGCCAAGAGTTTCGGCTTGTCGTGGGGGTTGCGGGCGGCTAGCAACGCCGAAGGTGTGGCGGACAGCTTCATTGACTTGCAGCATGGTTTGGCACTGCTGGCCGATACGGCAGCACGAGGTGGTCTGCAGATGTGGCGGATGCCCGCATCGGCCCGACTACCCTGGCCTGCACCACCGCGCCATGCAGCGGGCCAGAGCTTGGGAGATGGCCGTCATCTGGTCGAGGTGG
This sequence comes from uncultured Mizugakiibacter sp., assembly GCA_964404785.1. Taxonomy (GTDB): domain Bacteria; phylum Pseudomonadota; class Gammaproteobacteria; order Xanthomonadales; family Rhodanobacteraceae; genus Metallibacterium. The sequence goes on along the minus strand of CAYOLM010000085.1, from coordinate 1,962 downwards.
CAGGCACCACGGTGCGGGTGCGTGATGCCCGGAATGGCCGGGTTCTCGGCTCCAGCCTGCCATTACCCGCACCGGTCAATGATGCTCTGATCGACAAGCAGGCGCGCACCCTGGTATTGGGTTATGGACGCAGCATTGCGGTCTACGACTTGCCAGCAGGCCGCCCGCGCTATCCACCGCTGGCCCTGGATGCTGCACCACAACGCGTCGCGCTCAGCGAGGATGGCCGGTGGTTGGCAGTTAGCATTGGTGAATCACGTAATGTGGACGGTGGCGTGCAATTCTGGGAACGTATCGCAGTGTACGCTATGGTCGATGGCCGTCGCCTGACCACCACGGTGGCACTACGTGGCCCACTTCGCCGACTCGCCTTCAGCCCGGATGGGCAGCAGCTTTACGCGTGGTCATTCCGAGACAGCGTCTTGCACGTATGGCGCAGCAAAGATCTGAGCCAGGCCCAGCCACCCCTCAGCCATGCTATACCGCTGACCACCTTGCTCCATGGCCGTAAGAACGCGACCGGACAAATGAGCAATGCGTTAGTCGCTGGGCTGCGGCGTAGTTGGCTTAGCGATGTCGTCTATGCCGCGAAGGCGCCGTGGCGCCTGGATCTGAGTTTTGACCGTGCCGCTGGTGAGGTGCATCCATTTTTTGGTGTCGTCGATAGCAACGCCGCCGTGCTGTCCGCTTGGGACCGTCGCGATGGACGTTTGCGTCATCGTTGGATTTTACCCTGCCGTTATGAGCGCGTCGCTGTCAATGCCAGGGCCACCCGGGCGCTGCTATTTGGTCGTGCCTGCAGGAGCCAGCTGGCTTTGTTCGACTTGCGTAGTGGTCGGCTATTGCCACTCCGTACTGATCTGGATGCCCTACAGATATTGCACGGCGACCGTGGTAGTGGGCGTGTGGCAGTGTGGCGAGACGATGGTGCCGTAGTGGCGGTAGCCGCTGAGCGCACGGTGTTACTGCTTGATGGTCGTAGTGGTGAGCCATTGGCGGCGCCCTTGGATGCGGGTTTACCTGCTTACGATAGCCTGATCGCCTTGACCTGGTCTAATGATGGGAAGGGCCTGCTTGGGCGCAGTCACGGTGGAGTCTGGACTTGGTGGGATGTGCCATCGGAGACGCGCGCCAGCACCGACCTGAAAGGTGATCAGCGCATCCTGTCCACACAGGGCTCCAGTATAGCCGCCACCCGTACGGCCTTACGCAGTAGTGACCGTGGTCCCATGGCTTGGAAGCGCAGTATGCCACCCCTAGCGTTGCCACCGTTGGTACGTAGCACAGTAACCTCAGATATGGCCCTGGACCTCAGTACGTACTACACCGATATGCTGCGTCAGCAGCCTGATAACTGGGACCGTTTGGGGCTGGCTACCATGCCACGGGGGCCACTGCGATACGAAGGTATCGACTACGATTTACGAGGAACCTTGTACAACGCCGACCGTAAAATTCGTGACGGGAGACTTTGGCGTCTGCCGCTCGCAGGCCGTGTTGCAGCCCTACACTTACTGCTTACCGTATCCGGACGCGCCACCGCAGGTATTGAATTCGCCCGCATCAGACTACGCTACCGCGATGGTGGCAGTGCCGTGCAATCGCTGCGCTTTGGTGAGCATGCCTGGAGCTCTTGGTATAGCGAATTCGACAATCTCACGTCTACCGTAAAGCATCAAGAACATCTGGTGATGACGGTACCGGTCAGCAGTAGGATGGACGCCTCTACCCATCGCCTTCCGGTACATTTATATGCGGTCACGATTCGCAATCCCGAACCCCATCGTAGGTTGCATGCATTGGAAATGCTGACTCCGCAGCGAGTGCGTCTGCACACGTTGCCCGGCGTGCTGGAACGCTCCAGTGCCGTGGTGGTCTACGCGATCAGCACCGAAAAGCCCTGAATGCCGTGCTATTGAATGTATCAGCCATCGAACTTGGCTGGTCGGTTGCCCGTCGATG
>CAYOLM010000084.1:0-6089 GCA_964404785.1 uncultured Mizugakiibacter sp. | reverse complement strand
CACCTGCGCTGAAAGCCGCAGCGACCACCACATCACAGGGTATCGGTAACTCGGTGCCGCAGGCCTGGGCTTGATTAAGGATCTGGCGTGCTGCGTCGAGCAGATTCGGCTCGTACAGCGAAGCCCCCACCTCGTGCCCCATAGCGGCAATGAAAGTATTAGCGATCCCTCCCCCCACAATCAACTGGTCAACCTTGGCAAGCAGGTTTCGTAGCAAAGTCAACTTGGTAGATACTTTGGAACCGCCAACAATGGCCAGAAGTGGCCTGGCCGGCGCTTGCAAGGCGCGTCCTAAAGCATCCAGTTCCGCCGCCAGCAGGGGCCCTGCACAAGCTGTAGGTGCTACCTGGATCACTCCGTGAGTAGAGGCCTGGGCACGGTGCGCAGTACCGAATGCATCCATCACGAAGATCTCGCATAAGGCGGCATAACGGCGGGCAAGAGCCGGGTCATCAGCTTGCTCTCCCACATTCATGCGACAATTTTCCAACAATACGACCTCACCTGGCTGTACTGCCACCCCATTCAGGTAATCGCGTAGCAGGGGTACCGGCTGGGCCAATTTCTGACTGAGCCAAGCCGCTACCGGAGCCAGTGATTCGCTGGCTGCAAAGACACCTTCCTGGGGCCGGCCCCGATGTGCCAATACCATGACCGCCGCGCCGGCATCGCGGGCCTTCTGCAGCGTTGGCAAGGCTGCATCAAGGCGCTGGGTTGAAGTTATGCGGCCGTTTTCAATCGGTGCATTAAGATCTTCGCGGATGAGTACACGGCGGTTATGAAGGTCGTAATTAGACATACGCAAAAGGGACATGGGCAAATCCAGGGTTGGGGATATGGCTTGACAACAATAGCGGATACGGGTCACTGAGTTGGTCTGGCCGATGTCGGCGCAAGCCAATCCCGCTGCCCAGATCGTAAGGGGTATTCCCTCCGCCGCCCGGGGCCGGATGTAATCCATTTTCGACGTCACGGCAACAGCGCGTTACTCTTGACCCCGATGGTTTGCTCTGAGGGGTGAATATGAGTGGTGAATTGATTCTCTATAGCTACTGGCGATCCAGCGCTGCTTATCGGGTTCGTATTGCCCTGAACCTCAAGCAACTACCCTACACTATGCAGACGGTAAATCTGCTTAAGAATGGGGGGGAACAGCACGGTGCGGCCTACCTGCAACTCAATCCGCAAGGTCTGATTCCGGTACTACAGGATGGAGAGAGGATTTTCCGTCAGTCGCTGGCGATTATCGAATACCTCGAAGACGCCTACGATGGCGAACTGCAACTGTTGCCATCGCTGGCGCGGGATCGCGCCCGGGTACGCGCACTGGCCCAGATGATCGCCTGCGATATTCATCCCTTAGGTAACCAACGGGTTCTACAATATCTCGATGGCGAGTTCAGCACCCCCGAAGTTGAGCGCCAACGCTGGATGCAACACTGGATCAAGATCGGCTTCGATGCCCTGGAACCCTTGCTACACGACCATCCCGCCGTGGGTCTGTACTGTGAAGCCGATGTGCCGGGCCTGGCGGACTGCTGCCTGGTACCCCAAGTTTATAACGCCTATCGCTGGGGTCTGGATATGCAAGCCTATCCGATAATCCAGCGTATTCATGCGGCCTGTATGGAACTACAAGCCTTTCAGCAAGCGGCCCCTGAGGCACAGTCCGATGCGCCGCAGCAAAACTGACCGTAACCGCAATCAGGACATCAGCTCAGAATCCGGTTCCAAAGGCATCCTCATCGGTAGAAAGTTCGCCACTGTTGCTGCCCCCTTCGGCGAGACGGATACGTAAAGCCAAACCATCACGCGAGTCAGCTTTGGATAGCGCTTCTTCAAGTTCGATCTTGCCTTCGTGGTACAACTTGAACAGCGATTGATCGAAGGTGTGCATCCCTTCATGCAGGCTGCGTTCCATCGCCGGTTTGATCTCGTGTACCTCACCGCGGCGCAGCAAGTCACGGATGTGCGGTGTGTTGATCAGCACCTCGGTCGCTGGCAGACGGCGTCCATCCAAACCAGTTACCAGACGCTGGCTGATAACGGATTTGAGGTTCAGTGCCAGGTTCATGAGGATGTTCTTATGCGCCGCATCCATAAAGAAATTGAGAATACGTTCGATCGTCTGATCGGCATTGTTGGAATGCAGGGTGGCCAAACAGATATGGCCGGTCTCGGAAAAGGTGATGGCGGCCTCCATAGTCTTCTGGTCACGGATTTCACCAATCATGATTACATCAGGAGCCTCGCGCATCGCGTTCTTCAGCGCTTCATGATAACTATGGGTATCTAAGCCCACTTCGCGCTGGTTGACGATGGATTTTTGATGCCGGTGCAAGTACTCAATCGGATCCTCAATAGTCAAAATATGACCGGGCATATTTTGATTGCGGTAGTTAATCATCGAGGCCAGGGTGGTGGATTTACCCGACCCGGTAGCCCCCACCACCAGGATCAAACCACGCGGTACCGTGATCAGTTCCTTGAACACGGCGGGTAAGCCCAGAGATTCTATGGTTGGAATTTGATGCTTGATCGCCCGTATCACCATGCCGACTTCGCCACGCTGTTTGAACACATTAACCCGAAACCGGCCAGCTCCTTTGACGGAGATGGCCATGTTCATTTCCAGGTCGCGCTCGAATTGCGGAACTTGGCCTTCATCCATGAGCGAGTAGGCAATCTTCTTGACCATGCCACTAGGCAGACCGGTATTGCCCAGTGGATAGAGTTTACCCTCGACCTTGATGTTGACCGGCGCACCGGTGCTGAGAAACATATCCGATGCGCCCTTGTCGACCATCAGTTTGAGGAAATAGCCAATATCCATGGGTAATGTCCGCATTGCTAAATAGGGGATTCATGACGAGAATAGATCCTGTCCCGTCAAAATTCACTGTTTATGGCACGCATCCAACGAAAAATCTATATCGCACTGCTCGGTATCGGGCTTACAGCACTGGCCGGTTGTGCCACTCCCCCCCCTCCAAAAAGTGCCATGACCCAGGCTCGACAGATGCTGGCTGCCGCCCGTACCGTGCAGGCAACTGTATTCGCGCCGCTCGAACTAGGGGAGGCCCAGGCTAAATTCAACTTTGCCCAACAGGCTCTGGCAAAACAAGCCTACGAACAGGCTCGAATGCTGGCCAACGAAGCTGAAGCCACTGCGGAACTGGCACGCACCCGTTCGCTCCTAAAGGCTATGCAACACAAAATTCAGATGCAGCACAGGGAAAATGCTCGCTTACGCCGAGAACTACTCGGCAAGAACTCACCATCATCTTCCGGCCCTACGGGCCAGGGAGGTCAATCATGAAAAAGCTCGCTTTGTTACTAGCCATCATGGTGTTCACTGCCAACGCCAGTACCGCTAAGACCCCCGACCCGCTAGTTCTGCAATGGCAAACCAAACTACAAAGACTCGCTCAGAGCCCTATGCTTGGCTCCTATGCTCTGGGCATGCGGGTGCGTGCCGAAGATGCCCTCGAACATCTGCGCAACGCCAGCAAGCCACGGCGTGCTTACTGGCAATACATGACTGGCAAGCGTGTGGCTTTAGCCTATGCCGAGGCCCGGCTTGCTGCAGCACGTAACCAGTTCTTCAAGTTGCAGCAAGAACGTAACGTAATCCTGCTGCAAGCTACCCGCAAACATGCCAATGCGGTACGCCTCGAACTGGCCCGTGAGCGCTTACAGAATGCCGTAGCCAGCGAGCAAACTCACCGTCTGCAAGCACAAAGCCAGAATTACGCCCAGCAAGCCCAACAGGCCCAACAGCTTGCCCAACAAGCTCAACAAGCCGCCCAACAGGCCGGGCAACTCGCTGCCGCCCAAAAACATGCCGCCAAACTAGCCCGGCGTGAAGCCCGCTTAGCCATTGCCGCGGTACGTGCCATGCGCGCTCAGCTCGACCATCTCGCCGCCTCACAGGGGGCACAAGGCATGCAAATGACCTTGGGTGATTATGCCTTTGCCTCCGGTCAGGCCTCCCTGCGTCCACAAGCCCAAAGCCATCTTGGCAAACTGATCCAGTTCGTTAAATCAGCGCCCAACCAGCCTATATTGATCATCGGTTATACCGATTCGCGCGGCCAACCATCATCCAATCGAATCCTGGCGCAGGCCCGCGCCCGAGCCGTTGCACAGGCCCTTATCAATGCGGGAATCAGGGCAAACCGTATTCATGCCACGGGACGCGGGGAGGCCGATCCGGTCGCCTCCAACCTGACCGCAGCCGGCCGGGCCAAAAACCGCCGTGTTGTGGTGATTCTGAAAAACGGCTAGGAGCCCCCGGATCTGGTGACACCGCCAAGCCGTGTCACCAGCGAGCATGAAGACCACTAGCTGCTCCATTGTCGGGGTCTGTGACGTTAGGACTGGAACAAATCTCGTAGGGCGCAAACCCCGCCCACCGCAAGTGGATGGCAGCTTGTTGCCACCATCCCCATCTGACAGGCCTACCTTTAGCCCTGGATTCGCCGGAGAGGATGAATTCGAGCACCAAAATAGTTCGCAGCTACATTGCTATCTCGTACTGTCTCCATAGACGAGTCCGCGCCATAGGGGAACTCGGCATCCGCCTGCTACAACGTTGTCAATATGACCCCTGCGTTCCACCACGTGCATACTGTGTTGCCCATGCGGGGCTGGCATACCGCCTCGGGTCATTGCAACATGGGTGTCTACGGGTACCGTAAGCGGTTTTTGGCTTGTGCCCCGCTGTGGATTGCCCAGGAAATCGACAACTTATGCCATTTCGTAGCAGTCAAAACCGCTGGGGTTACGGCGCTTTATTCTTCCATTGGGGCGTGGCGCTACTGATTGCCGCCCAAATCGTTATCGGCTTGTACATGGTTAACCTGCCACCTTCCATAGCCAAGATAAAAATCTTTCTGCTGCACAAATCGCTCGGCATTACCCTGTTGGTACTGGTACTGCTTCGCCTGGTCTGGCGATTGCTCGATACCCCTCCCGAACCACCTGCCACTTTACCAAGCTGGCAGCTTCGGGCCGCGCGACTCAATCATTTCGCATTGTATGTAGTGGTGCTGCTGATGCCTATCTCGGGCTGGGTCTTCAACTCGGCGTCGGGCTTTCCACTCCCTTGGTTTAATCTGTTCCAACTGCCAGCCATCGCTCCGGTGTCCAAACCTCTAGCCGCCATCGCCCTGCTCACACACCAAACCCTATTCTGGACGCTTACCGGGCTGCTAGGCCTGCACATCGGTGCCGCCCTTGATCACCACTGGCGCCAACATGATGCCGTATTACGGCAGATGCTGCCCTGGCTCTCTTCCAAACGAGACTGCCCATGAAAACCTTGCTCATGCTTTCCTTGTTGTGGCTGTCCGGGTACGCCCCCCACGTCCAGGCCCAAACCTGGCAACTTGCTGCAGGCAGTACGCTTGACTTCAGGGCTACTTTCGAGGGGGCCGCTGTGCATGGCCGTTTCAAGCAATTCTCAGCGCGGATCCGCTTTGATCTACAGCAACCACAGTCTTGCCATTTCGACGTACGCATCGTGCTGTCCAGCGTCTATACCGACAACCCGAACGGTAACCAGACGCTACCCGGCAAGGATTTTTTTGACGTCAGCCAGCATCCTCAATCGCGTTACATAGCCGAGCATTGCCGCATAACCGGCAGCGGAGCCCTGCTTATCCATGGCAACCTGCAACTACGTGGTGTATCGCAGTCGCTACCGATAACCGCGACGCTACGTACCCGGGATGGGCAGACTGTGCTTGAGGCAACGGTTGTGTTGAATCGACTCCGATTTAACATTGGCACCGGTCAATGGGCGGATACCTCGGTAATCGGCGCCAAGGTAACGGTGCGGGCACATTTTGTATTGCAAGCCCGGGCTGCCAATCCCAGCCATTGAGAGACATCACCGTTACCGCTTCCCGGTTGCTTGTATCGATCCCCACTTGCCTCCAGCATGGAGACCATGTGCAGAGCGACCGAGATCGACATGGCGCCCCTCGTGGCCCCCGTAGACCAGGCTGCCATCGATGTTTTCATCGAGCGACTGTGGGCTGAAGATGGGCTGGCCCAGCGTACCTTGGCGGCCTACCGTAGTGATT
>CAYOLM010000083.1:2453-6090 GCA_964404785.1 uncultured Mizugakiibacter sp. | reverse complement strand
CCCAGAATCCATTCGAGTACCCGTAGATTGTCGCCGAAGCCCGGCCATAGAAAATCGCCCTGCGGGTTCTTGCGGAACCAGTTGACGTGGAAGATTTTCGGCAGTTTGGCTCCGGGGCGATCGAAAGACAGCCAGTGGGCGAAATAATCACCGAAGTTATAGCCGCAGAAGGGTTTCATCGCCATCGAGTCGCGGCGCAGCACCCCGACCTGGCCGGTGGCCGCGGCCGTGGTTTCCGAGGCCATCGAGGCCCCCGCCAAGACTCCGTGGGTCCAGTCGCGAGCCTCGAACACCAGAGGTATCAGCTTAGCGCGACGGCCACCGAAGACGATAGCACTGATGGGCACACCCTGTGGGTCTTCGGCATGGCATGACCAGCTTGGGCATTGATCGGCGCGGACGGTGAAGCGTGAATTGGGGTGGGCGGCCGGGCCGTTGGCGGGATCGAAAGTTCGGCCTTGCCAGTCGATAGCCGCTTGGCCTGCATTCAGGCCCTCCCACCAGGGCTGGTTATCGGCAGTGAGGCCAACATTAGTAAAAATCGTGTCGTGAGCCAGCATGGCCAGGGCGTTGGGGTTGGTCTTCTGGCTGGTTCCCGGAGCGACCCCAAAGAAGCCGGCCTCGGGATTGATGGCCCAGAGCCGGCCATCGGTACCCGGTTGCATCCAGCAGATGTCATCGCCGACGGTCCATACTTTCCAGCCCGCACGGCGGTAGTTTTCCGGGGGGATAAGCATGGAGAGGTTGGTCTTGCCACAGGCTGAGGGAAAGGCGGCCGCAATGTAGTGAGTCTCACCCTGAGGATTCTCGATGCCCACGATGAGCATGTGCTCGGCCAGCCAGCCTTGCTGGCGACCCTGCCAGGAAGCGATGCGCAGGGCATGACATTTTTTACCCAGCAGAGCATTACCGCCATAGCCCGAGCCATAAGACTGGATCAGATCTTCTTCGGGGAAGTGCAGGATGAAGCGCCGTTCGGGGTCGAGTTCGCCGACGGAGTGTAGCCCCTTGACGAATCGGGCTTCACGTTCGATACGCTGCAGTGCGGCTTGCCCCATGCGGGTCATGATGCGCATGTTGGCGACTACGTAGGGACTGTCGGTAATCTCGACACCGCAGCGTGACAGGGGTGAATCGATGGGGCCCATGCAGTACGGCACCACGTACAAGGTTCGCCCCTGCATACAGCCATCAAATAGCGCATCCATCTTGAGATGGCCATCATTCGGACTCATCCAGTGATTGTTGGGGCCCACTACATCCCGCTGCGGGGTGCAGATAAAAGTCAGATGTTCGACCCGCGCCACGTCGTCCGGGTCCGAGCGGTGCAGGTAGCAGTCCGGGTGAGTCGAGGGATTGAGGGCGGTCAGCTCACCGCTGGCCAGCATCAACTCGGTCATAGCCTGGGCCTCCGTATCCGAACCGTCGCACCAGTGAATACGCGCCGCTCGGGTCTTGCGGGCGGTTGCCTGCACCCACTCGCTCAGTGTTTCTAATTGACTGGCCATGAACCCTGTTCCATAACACGAATCCGGCAAACTAGCCTGCTGTGGCGACGATGACAAGACGCAGTGCAGCGCAACGGCCATAGTGATTGCAGCCGTTTATAGCAACGGGACCGGTTGGGACGGGCAGGAAGCTGGTGTTATCGGGGAATCAGCGTATCGATTACATGCTCGACGTAGGCGTCATAGTCCTCATGGGACAGCCGTGGCAGACCAAGGTGTACGTTGGTTTGTAAAAAGCCGATATAAGCCGCATAAGTCAACCGGGCTCTATGGGTGGCCGCCTCCCGGTGCAGCCCTGCCTGGCGGAAGGCCAGGGCTAGAAAATCCATGCGTCGCTGCGATACCCGGGCCATCATCGGCTGCACGCGCGGATGATCGAGTGCGCGTAGCAGGGAGGCGTACACCTGATGCGGCTGCACCTCACGGGCGATACGCCGAAACAGCTCACGTAGCCGAGTCCGAGGGTCTACCTGTGGGGCAATCTCGGCCATCAGGGTGCGTTCCACATCGCGTTCCCAGCGCTCCAGAGTGGCGTCAAGCAGCGCATCACGACTGTTGAAGTGCCAATAGAAACTGCCCTTGGTGACCCCAAGTTGTCGCGCCAGGCTTTCGATTGCCAGGCCCCCCAGGCCGTATTCGGCCAGTGCTTGCAGTGCCGCGCATTCCCAGTCGGTAGCATTGAGACGGCGGCTGCGTTGGGGCTTGATAATTTTTTTCATCCACCCATGGTAGCGGGGTCGGGGCAGTAGGCCAAAAGGATCGGTTTATCCCCTGCATACTTATGAGCATTGATTTGTATCCAATAATTCACCATACTGGAAAGTATGGTAAGAGCGAATGCCCGTAATAACTTGCCCCGAGTGGCTCGAGTCCGGATGGTGGATGGCGTCGAGCTGGCTACAGAACGCTGGGGTGATCCTGCGGCGCCGTGTCTGTTGTTTGCGCATGGTTTCGGGCAGACCCGTCATGCCTGGAGCGGAACCTGTCGGGCTTTGGCAGCAAGCGGTTGGCAGTGCCTGAGCTTCGACGCACGTGGGCATGGTGAAAGTGATCGTATGCCGGCTGGCAACTATCATTTGCAGCAGTTCATCACCGATTTGCAGGCGCTGGCTTCCGCCGAACCCGAACCTCCGGTCTTGATCGGCGCCTCAATGGGGGGGTTGCTGGGGATTGCCTTGGCAGGAACTTCAGCCTCGCCTCCGCTGTCGGCCTTAGTGCTGGTTGATATCACCCCACGCTGGGAAGCCAGTGGGGTCGACCGGATTCTGGCCTTCATGCGCGCCTATCCAGAAGGTTTTGCGGATATCGATGAGGTCACGGCGGCTATCGGCAAGTATCTTCCACACCGCCGTGAGCGCAAGAATAAAGAGCGTTTGCGGGCCTTGTTGCGATCCTCCGACGATGGCCGCTTGCATTGGCACTGGGATCCGGCGCTGCTGGATGCGGTGGCTGGGGAGGGCGAGCGTTACCAGCCCATGCTGCTGGAAGCTACCCGTAACATTCGGCTGCCGACTTTGCTAATTTCGGGTGGGCAGAGCGAGGTGGTCTCGGGTCGAACCGTGGATGAGTTTTTACAATTGTTGCCGCAGGCGCAGCATGTGCAACTGCCTAGCGCCACTCATATGGTGGCGGGGGATGCTAACGATGCCTTCACTGCGGCGATTGAGAATTTTGTACGGGTCCTGCCGCAAGCGGGGCGCACTATCGAGGTGAACACAACATGAGTATCTTGCTGATGATTCTCGCTGCGCTGGCGGTAACGCTGGCGTGTGCCTATATACGGATCGGCGTAGTAGTTTGGGGACTACTGACTGCGGCGACCCTCGTGGTGGTAGGAGTGCTGACTGGAGCAGTGCTGGCAATGGCTATTGTCCTGCTGGTCTTTGCGTTACTGGTGTTGCCCTTCGCGATTCGGCCGCTACGGCGTTCGTTATTCAGCAAGCCGTTACTCAGCGCCTTTCGCCAAGCCTTACCCAGCCTGTCTGACACCGAGCGAACTGCCTTGGAGGCTGGCACGATTGGTTTCGAGGGCGAGCTGTTTTCCGGCAAACCTGATTGGAACGTATTGCTGAGTCAGCCCAAACCGGTATTGTCTGCGGCTGAGCAGGCCTTTCTGGATGGCCCGGTCG
>CAYOLM010000083.1:0-2353 GCA_964404785.1 uncultured Mizugakiibacter sp. | reverse complement strand
CAGCCCAAACCGGTATTGTCTGCGGCTGAGCAGGCCTTTCTGGATGGCCCGGTCGAAGAACTATGCGGAATGCTGGACGAGTGGCAGATTACCCATGAACTGGCTGATTTGCCGCCGCAGGTCTGGGAGTTCATCAAGAAGAACCGCTTTTTCGGCATGATCATCCCCAAGCAGTATGGAGGACTCGAGTTTTCCGCGCTGGCCCATTCTGCCGTGTTGCAGAAGCTGGCCAGCATCTCGGCTGTGGCGTCCTCGACGGTGGCAGTGCCCAATTCTCTCGGACCAGCCGAATTACTGCTGCAGTACGGAACCGAGGAACAGAAGAACCACTATTTACCCCGGCTTGCTGATGGCAGAGATGTACCCTGTTTTGCCTTGACCGGTCCGTATGCCGGCTCGGATGCCACCTCGATCCCTGATTTCGGTATTGTCTGCAAGGGTGAATGGCAGGGTGAAACGGTGTTGGGTATGCGCCTGACCTTCGACAAACGCTACATTACCTTGTCACCGGTGGCGACCGTCGTCGGCCTGGCTTTCCAGTTGTTTGATCCTGACGCTTTGCTGGGGGATCGCGAGGACATCGGCATTTCGCTGGCGCTGCTGCCTCATGATACCCCGGGACTGGATATCGGCCGCCGGCATCTGCCGTTGAACGTGCCGTTCCAGAATGGCCCAGTACGTGGTCACGAGGTCTTCGTACCGCTGTCATTCCTGATTGGTGGCACCGCTATGGCGGGACATGGTTGGCGGATGCTGGTGGAGGTACTTTCGGTAGGCCGGGCTATTTCCCTGCCGTCCAATGCAACCGGTTTCGCCAAGATGGCGGTGGCGGCAACGGGTGCCTACGCTCGTATTCGCAAGCAGTTTGGCCTGGCCATCGGACATTTCGAGGGGGTGGAGGAAGCCTTGGCGCGGATTGGTGGCTACGCTTATGTCATTTCAGCGCTGTCGCAGTCGACGGCGGCGGCGGTTGATCGTGGCGAAAAGCCGGCAGTCACCTCGTCGATTGCCAAATATCACACCACCGAGTTGGGGCGGGAAGTCATTCGTGACGCCATGGATGTGCATGGTGGCAAGGGCATTATCCTCGGCCCTGGCAATTACCTTGGGCGCAGTTGGCAGGGAGCGCCAATAGGTATCACCGTGGAAGGTGCCAATATCATGACCCGTAGTCTGATGATATTCGGGCAAGGCGCTATTCGCTGCCATCCCTATGTACTCAAGGAAATGCACGCAGTCGGGCAAGTCGATCATCTGGAAGGCCTGCGGGTTTTCGATCAGGCGCTGTTCGCCCACTTGGGTTTTGGTATCTCTAATGCAGTACGCAGTCTGCTACTCGGGCTGATGCGTGGTCGCTTTGGGCGGGTTCCTGGAGATTCTTATACCCGACGTTTCTATCGCAAGCTCAATCGCTATTCCGCGGCACTCGCCCTGACCGCTGACGTGGCCATGGGGGTACTAGGCGGCCGCTTGAAGTTCAAGGAAAAGCTGTCGGCACGCCTCGGTGACGTACTGAGTTACCTGTACATCGCCAGTGCGATGCTCAAGCGTTATGAGGACGAACAGCGTCCCGAGGATGAGCGCGTGTTGCTGGCCTGGGCCTTCCACGAAAATATCTGGCGGATACAGAGGGCTTTGGATGGGGTGATTCGTAACTTTCCGGTTCGCCCGGTGGCATGGCTGTTGCGGGTACTGGTGTTTCCACTGGGACGGCGGGAGGTACCGCCATCTGATCGCTTGGGTCGGCGGGTGGCCGCACTGATTACCGCGCCCTGCGTAGGACGAGAGCGCCTGATTCAGGGAGCCTTTCTTGATCCTACAGAGAACAATCCAGTGGGTCGTATGCATGCTCTGCTGCCGGAGGTGGTTGCGGCGGAGCCGGTTGAGCGCAAGTTTGTCAAGGCTCTGAAGTCCGGCCAGATCCGTACTCACCAGTATCTGCAACAGTTGGCAGAGGCTGAGAAGCTGGGGGTTATCAGTGCTGAGGAACATGCCCAACTGAAGCGCTTGCGCGAGCTGACCGCGGAGTTTATCAACGTGGACGACTTCGATGCGGAAGCCCTGCAGGCGGCCAGACCCCGGTCATCGACAGACCCTTCCCTGCGCTCGGTGGCCTGAATGCGGGCCGAGTCCAGCATTCGATTTGCACCTGTAGGGGATGCTGAGGGATGAACCGCATCGACGGGCAGATCCGGGTCAGCTCGCCGTAGGATGCGGTGAGGTGCAAACCGCATCGGTCGAGACCATTTCTTCACTACTCTGCATCCAGGGCCATCAACAAACATGCCGCCCCCTTTTCGTCATTCCCGCGCAGGCGGGAATCCACCCGGCCCGGATCACGGTTGAGGCCTGC
>CAYOLM010000082.1:0-6093 GCA_964404785.1 uncultured Mizugakiibacter sp. | reverse complement strand
GCCACGGAATGCAGAAACTGGTATCGAGGCCACCGGAAAAAGCCAATACAACAGCGGTTGGGGATGACCCGGGGGCCGAAGAGGTAGGTACGGTCTGGTTCATAGTGGCAGGCATAGACAGGGATAGAAAATAGCTAATGGGGATAAGTGCCGAGCGACCTAGACTGCAGCCACTCCGGCTTGCTCCAGCAATGCAGTCATGATTGCTTTTTGCACATGCAGACGATTCTCGGCTTCATCGATAGCAAAACAGGTTGCCGAATCCAGCACCGCATCCGTCGCCTTGACGTTGCGCCGCAACGGTAGGCAATGGCTGAACAAACCTTGCCGGGTCAAGGCCATCTTGGCCTCGTCAACGATGAAATGGCGATACTGTTCCCGTAGCGGACGTTCTTCATCCCAACGGCCAAAATACGGTAGGGCACCCCAACTTTTCGCATACACCACATCGGCATTCCGGTAGGCCGATTCCGGATCATGACTGACCGTCAAGGACCCCCCTGTTTCTGCAGCATTGCCCCGAGCCGTTGTCATGTAGCGCTCATCCAGCAGGTATTCCGGGCTTGGACATAACAGGGTTACATCCATCCCGAAGCGCGTAGCGATCATCAGTGCCGAATTGGCTACGGCGGTGTTCAGGGGCCGCGGGTGGTAGGTCCAGGTCAACACATATTTACGCTGCCGCAGATCACCGAGACGTTCCTGCATAGCCATCACATGGGCCATTTCCTGACACGGGTGGGTAATAGTTTCCATGTTGATCACCGGAACCGTAGCGTGCTGCGCAAAGGCCCGCAGAACTTGATCCTGTCTGTCCACCGACCAATCCTGAAATTTTGGAAAACAGCGCACCCCGATCAGCTCGACATAGCGACTCAAGACCCGGGCCACCTCAATGATATGTTCCTCGGCCTCACCATCCATGACGGTCCCAAGTTCGAACTCCATCGACCAGCTGTCTTTTCCAGGAGCCAATATCACCGCATGGCCACCGAGCTGGTTGGCACCCAGCTCAAAACTGGTGCGGGTACGCATGGATGGATTGAAAAAAAGCAAAGCAATCGCTTTGTTCTGCATCGCGTGACCTGGGACGTGTTGCTTGAAGGCGACAGCTTGCGTCAGCATCGCGTCGAGTTCCGCACGGCTCCAGTCCTGGGTGTTGAGAAAATGGCGAAGCGTCATCATCAGATCCTGCAGAAAAAATAGCTGGGGATAAGAAAATCACCCCCCGGAAAACACAAAACCCGGCCAGTAGCCGGGTTTTGCTTAGTTCATCGATACACCACGAAACAATAGCTACCCGGCCGGCTGGAATCCTGCCGTTCGGCGCGCCCGCGAGGTCATGCCAGTGGCCATCCGGGCACTGGTCAAAAGATACGGGCTATCACAGCGAGAAGCATGGCTCATGTCTCTATACAATCACGTCCCGGCGCTGGGTGCAAGCCGCACTCGATAATCCTGAGCAAGGGATCGGGTCAATCTGCCGGGGTAATGTTGATGCGGATGCGCAGACGATCGCCCGGATCATAATTGAGGCGCGACATATATACATCACCGTGATAACGATACTCGACGTCATAGCCCACGATCCGACGATGCTGCGACTCACTGAGGACTTCCTGGCAACGGGTCTGGCTCGAAACCTGCGGCTGACTCCCCGCCCGGTTGCCAATAACTCCGCCAACGATGGCCCCACCAATGGTGGCCGCCCGCCGACCATTACCGTGACCCATAGTGTGACCCAACGCCCCACCGATGACTGCTCCAAGTAGGGTCTCGGCGGTATTGCCACGGCCCTCCGTCGGCACCTGCCGCTGGTAACAATTCTGGATCGGTTGACGCACCTGGACCAGATTATAGATGGGGTCCACACGCAACACATTGGCCCACGCGTAATACACATTGCTACGATCAGCCTGCGGAGGGTAGTTATTACCTGCGTAACCGGAGTCCTGGGCCCATACCGGCAAGGCCAGTAGCAAGGCCAGTGTCGCAACAGATAGTATTTTGTACATTTCAGACTCCAGCGGAGTACGGGGCTATTTACCCTTGATGGTCTATTTCAGCAAACCCTGCCTGAATCAGACCTGCATCCCGCACTGCTAAACTGAACAACCTTCCCATAGCCCGCAGTCGCATGACACTTCGACTTTTCAATAGCCTGACCCGCCAACTCGAGGTCTTCGAGCCGCAGGATCCACATCACCTGACCATGTACCTGTGTGGGCCCACCGTGTATCACTACGTACACATCGGCAATGCCCGGCCCGCCGTAGTCTTTGATCTGCTGGTACGTCTACTGAGAAGAACCTGGCCGGATTTGATATTTGTACGCAATATCACCGACGTTGACGACAAGATCAATGCCGCGGCCGCTGCTCAGGGAGAATCGATCCAGACCTTAAGCCAACGCTATGCTGAAGCCTATCGAGCTGACATCGGCAAACTTGGCGTCACCGTACCGGATGTTGAGCCCCATGCGACACAACATATCGATGCCATCATCCAGATGATTCAGCGGCTACTGGCCAACGGTTGCGCCTATGTCGCCGAGGGCCATGTGCTATTCGAGATTGCCCATTTTCCGGCATACGGCCATCTTTCAGGTCGTTCTACCCGGGAGATGCTGGCCGGGGCACGCGTCGAAGTTGCCCCGTACAAGAAAGCCCCCGGAGATTTTGTGCTGTGGAAACCCTCCTCGGATGATCTGCCTGGCTGGGAGAGTCCTTGGGGACGGGGCCGGCCTGGCTGGCACATGGAATGCTCGGCCATGGCTGAAGCCCATCTTGGCGAGACCATCGACATCCACGCCGGAGGTATCGACCTGCAGTTTCCACACCACGAGAACGAGATTGCCCAAAGTACCTGCGCACATGGTGGCAAACCCTTCGCCCGTTTCTGGCTACATAACGGTATGCTGACCTTTGGCGGGCGCAAGATGTCGAAATCTTTAGGTAACGTACGCCTACTGCACGACCTACTGCAACAATATCCACCCGAAGTGTTACGTTTGATGCTGATCAAAGCCCATTACCGGCAGCCCCTGGAATGGTCCGACGAGACGCTCACCCAAGCCCGTGCAACCCTGGATGGCTGGTATGGTCTGCTACGTGACTTGGGGCATCCAGAGTCCAGCAGCAAACCGCTTCACCCTGCCTTTCTGGCCGCGCTGGAGGATGACCTGAACACCCCCGCGGCCCTGGCCGAATTGGCGAAATTGGCCGATACGGCCCGGCGAGAACAGGGTGGTGAGATTTTGGGTCACTTCATGAGGTCCGCTCAGTTTCTCGGTCTGCTTGAACAGGATCCCGAGGAGTGGTTCAAGCACGGGGTGGAAGATCTTGGCCTGAATGCTGAACACATCGAACGCTTGCTGGCCGAACGTAGCGAAGCCCGCCAGCGTCGTGATTTTGCCCGCGCCGATCGTATTCGTGAGGAACTTGCACAAAAGGGTATCGCAATCGAGGACAATACCCAGGGAACTCGTTGGAAGATTACCGAATCATGAACGAAACCACCGCAGACGCAGCCCAACAAGCAATCATCGAAGAGTTCTCTCTGTTCGGCGATTGGAGTGAACGCTACCAGTATCTGATCGACCTGGGAAAAAAACTTCAGGATTTGCCGGCCGAGTTCAAAACCGATGCGTATCGCGTGCAGGGCTGTCAATCGTCGGTATGGATGACTTGTTCGGGCGATATGAACCACCTTGAATATCAAGCCATCAGTGATTCGGCCATCGTTTCAGGGCTGGTCGCGTTACTTTTACGGGTCTACTCCGGACGCACTGCTGAGGAAATTCTGGCTACCGATCCGCACTTCATCCGTGACATCGGACTGGCCAAGCATCTATCCCCAACCCGTGCCAACGGGCTGCTCGCCATGATCAAGCGTATGCGGAAACATGCCACAGCCGTAGAAGCGGCTCAATCCTCAAGCTGAGCAGCGCCTCCCCTGCTGGATCAATCGAGAATTTCCCACCGGGACCGGGTCAGAGCCCCTTATCTCTGGCACTGTGACAGGCCGCTTACAAATATATAAGTGTCAGGTTTCAGGAGCCTTACCGCAGGGACCGTGATAGACCGCTTGCCGGAACCCATAAGATGCTCTGACCCGGTTCTTTTGCTGAAATGACATATCGAATTCTCCAACTCACGGGCAGTTGTAGGCGCGCTTAGCCAGCCATAGCATGTGCTGGGTCATGCCCAGTCGCAGGCGCTGTTGCGGTACCGAGCTGGCATGCTGCGGCCAGCTGGTTTCGCTTCCACAGCCAGCTGAAGCCCATATGGAAAGAGATCTCTGGCGCCTTGATAAGGTATTGCGCGTGTAATGGGGCGTTCCCGAACAGAGCAGTTTGCCAATTCGCTTGGGTGGTAAGGCCATTAGGTACACCGATCACGACCAGTACGTGTCCCTTCGAGGTGACCGTCCACCAGGGCGATTGCGGCGCCGTAACGACCACCGCCGCAAGGCTCTGCACCGGCGATGCCACAATCGCCGGTTGACCGCCCACTGTCTGCGCGAAGGCAGGCGCTACGGATGTCAGCAGAACAGTCAGTAGCGCGGTCATTGTTATTCTTGAAAGCATTGAAAAAACTCCACAGAAATGATCCGTGATACGCGAACAGCAGCATGGTAATTAATACGCTTTAGTCAAGACAAAACAGATGTCAAACAAGACCATAACCGTGACCACAGCGCGTATCACTATCGAATATAGAAATTTGTATTGTGCAATGACACGTAGGGCATCGCCATCGATGACGAGAAAAGTGTTCATCAAACCTTGGATCTGGCCCGGAAAAAACAAGCTTCTCGACCTACATGGAAAACAGTTCCGGACCATCCTTGGAAACGTAGAACCAAGCCCTCTTCCTCACTTCTCCATCTACCCTAAGTTTCTAACCTAAAGGGGGCACTTCCTAATTGCCTTGACAGTAGTTGTGTAGTGGCTCATTTGTTCTTAGCCTTTTATGTATAGCTTTTCATTTGAAACAGCCACTTAGTTGCATAGCGTGACGCGTTAAACCCATGCGGTCTCGAACCCAAGGCAGCAAATGAGACGCATAGATAATTTGAGCGCAGCCTAGCATTCCTTTCACGTTCATAAGCCAGCTCATAGGTGGCTGAGCGAAACGGAAACCCTTAACGATAGGGTGCGAACTACCCGGAAGTAGACCACTAACACTTTTCTTAGTATTAAAACCTGTTCCTGATACCAAAATCGGATCAGCCAGAAACTGGCGGCGAAGGCGCAACAGTAGGATCTTGCTACGTTTTGGACTCTTCTGTGAACGAACCACAGAATGTATGATGTGTGGAGGTATGTGAGAAGTGTTCTGAGTGGTGCCGGGGGCTAGGGTAAATGGGACCTCAAATACAAGACGTTTTGCCGTTCTCGAAAGTGCAGATGTATTGATGAGTCGAACTGCAATATCTGCCGGTCTTGTAGCTCTTGAGATGTGTGGAATTTCTGGTGTAAAAGGAAGCAACAATAAGAACGCAAAAGAAAGGTGAATGGCAAGTGTTGCTGCAATGGTAACAATGCGCTTCCAAGACAATGTTTCATACGTCTGGAGGTATGCCGACCACCTTGAATCACTATTATTATGTTGTAACAACCCTATCATCTAGAGTAACCTAAAAAAACTGTTATGCGAGCCAATTACTATATCAGATGCTCATCCTGAGATATCTTGATCTCGGACCATGAGCAATAGTTTTTCAAAGTTGCATTCTTTTATAAGTTATCTTTTAGTGGATAATATATACAAATGATGCTGAAGTCTATATAGATGTTAAGATCAGTTGCTTTTAACATGATATCCGGCTTTTAGCAGCGCTGATCTATATCCATGAGGGTCCATCCCAAAAGAATCGACAACCGCAACGCTGACGTCATATTTCTTTAATGCAAGTTCAACACTTTTCATCCAGCTATCCGTTACTCCCTGCTGTACGCGACTCAAACCAAGCCTCATCTCATCGCTCGAACTTAGGTGGCATGCATCATGCACCCCATTATTCCATTTAGCCTTAGCTATTTTACGGAGTTCTCTCACGTCTCCAATCGCCCAAGCGTGATATTCCTGT
>CAYOLM010000081.1:0-6099 GCA_964404785.1 uncultured Mizugakiibacter sp. | reverse complement strand
CCACGACGCTAACCAGCCATGGCTCGCCTGCACGTAAATACCCCCGTCGACAATTGCCGCCTTCTGCAGAGTAATGTCACCCGCGACAGTCTTCAACCCGCCGCTAACGTGGGCGCCATCGAGCACAATGGTCCCGTTTACATTGGCAACCTTCCCTGTAACTTGTACCCCAGAGGCCAGACGGATGCTCCCATTGACGGCTGTAACACTGCCCGTGACGATTGCTTGTGCAGCGACATGAATCGAGCCGTTGACTGTGCTCAGCGCCGCCGCTTTGGCACCTACCCCAACACCTATCGAGCCATTGACGGTAGTGGTTTCACCAACCTGCGCATGGGTAGCAATCTTGATCGAACCATTAACGGTATCGAGGTCTCCGGTACGTTGGCTCTCGGCCACCTGAATGTTGGCATTGATTCTGGAAATACTGCCGATGGAGGATGGGGCGGGGGTCGGTGACGACCCGGGCGTTTCGGGACGAGCCTGTGCCATTCCCGGCACCACCCCGGCCAGGAGGGCTATGCACAACCATGCCTTGTTCATCACGTACCTCTCCTACGAGCGAAATCTTGACAGATCGTAGCTCAAGCCACAGAGTAGTAAATGTGCCAATGGGCATGGTGATTCAGGTATATCCCCAAAAACCCTCACCAGCAGGCCGGTGCAGGACTCGCGGAGCGAGCAATGAGAGCTATCGAGTCGATAGCTTATGAGCCGACTGACAGCCGGCCCCGCTACCAGTTCGCAGCACCGGTTTTTCGGGATGCCCTTAGATATCCGGGAGAGATCCGCTAGCATGGGAGGCGATTCGATTCAGCCACCGTGATGGCCTGTTCAGGCCCGTCTACCCGCCCAGGATCTGCCCAATGTCCCGACCCAAGCCCTTACTTCTGCTGATCCTCGACGGCTGGGGTGAACGCACCGAGCGCACTGCCAATGCCGTCGCTCTGGCCCGTACCCCCCACTGGGATGCCCTGCAGCATAATGCTCCACATACCCTTATCAACACCCATGGTCTGGCCGTGGGCCTGCCCGCAGGACAAATGGGCAATTCAGAAGTCGGACACATGAATCTGGGTGCCGGACGTGTCGTCTACCAAGAACTGACCCGGATCGAACGAGCCATTGCCGACGGCGCTTTCGATACCAACCCGGCCCTGCTGCAGGCCTGTTATGCAGCTCGTGAGGGCACCGGGCGCCTGCATGTGCTGGGCCTGCTTAGTCCCGGTGGTGTGCACAGCCAGGAGGATCACATCTTCGCCATGATCCGCCTTGCCCATACGCAGGGGGTGAAGCATATCGCCGTCCACGCTTTTCTGGATGGTCGTGATACCCCACCACAAAGTGCCGGGTCTTCTCTGCAGCGTTTGCAGGCAGTATGTGAGGCTACCCCGGGTGCCAGGATTGCCAGCATCAGCGGCCGTTACTATGCCATGGATCGTGACCGGCGCTGGGAGCGTATCGAACGGGCCTGGCGAGCCATTGTCGAGGCCGAAGGTCACCAGGCTAACGCCGCCGCCACACTGGAGCAGGCCTATGTCCATGGCGAAACCGATGAGTTCCTTCAACCGACTGCCCTCGCTGGCAGCTCGCCCATGCAGGACGGCGATGCGCTGGTATTCATGAACTTCCGTGCTGACCGTGCCCGACAGCTCAGCCGGGTACTGTTCGACCCCGACTTCGATGCCTGGACACCGCTACGCCGGCCGCACCTATCCGCCTTCGTCACCCTGACCGAATACGCCGCCGACCTGCCGGTAACCGCCGTGGCCTATCCGCCCCAGGACCTGCGGCAAACGCTCGGCGAAGTGCTCGCCGAGCACGGTATGAAACAGTTGCGTATTGCCGAGACCGAAAAATATGCGCACGTGACCTTCTTTTTCTCTGGCGGTCGTGAACCTCCGTTCCCCGGTGAAGAACGCATCCTGGTGCCCAGCCCCAAAGTTGCCACCTACGATCTGCAACCCGAGATGAGCCTGCCCGAACTCAGCGAGCGACTACTCGAGGCCATTCGCGGTGACTACGACTTCATCGTCTGCAATATCGCCAACCCTGACATGGTTGGACATACCGGTAAGCTCGACGCAGCTATCCAGGCCGCTGAAGCCGTGGATCATGTACTCGGCCGTCTGCTTGAAGGTATACGCTCAGTGGCTGGGGAAATGCTGATCACCGCTGACCATGGCAATCTCGAACAGATGCTCGACGCAGCAGGTCGACCGCACACCCAGCACACCCTCGGCCCGGTGCCACTGGTTTACGTAGGCCGTGCGGCTGCGCAGCTCGAATCCGCTGGGGCACTGTGCGATGTCGCCCCAACCGTGCTGGCCCTGATGGAACTACCGCAGCCCGCAGCCATGACCGGGCGCAGTCTGATCCGTTTCAGCTAAACCATCCCACCCTGCTCATGGTCACTCCCCTCGCTTGGCCACGCCCGGGTTGGGCGTGGACAGACTCCGGGGCAAGCACTTACGAGGATGCCGGGGCCGCGGTTTTGACGCTTACCGTCGCCTTGGTTACCCCCGGGCCAAGATATTTACGCAAGAATGCACTCATCTTTTGTAGTAGGGCAAGGCGATGTGGCTCGGTAGTGAAACCATGTGGCTCACCCGAAAAATACAGCCACTCGTAAGGTTTGTGCGCGGCCTGCAGAGCACTCCGTAGGCGCTCGGCGTTTTCCGGCGGAACTCTGGGATCGGAGCCCCCCTGAGCGATTAGTACCGGCACATTGAAGCGCTTCAGCATGTACAGCGGCGAGATCGCCCTGGCCTGGGCCGGCGTACCCACCGCCTTGGAAAGGTAATAATTGCCTGCCTGACCGTGCGAGGTGTCGCTGCGAGTCATCTCGATGCTCCAGTCGGAAACGCCAGCATAGTCGATCGCGCATTGGTACAGTTTGGGAGCCAGGATCGGCTGCATCAGAGATGAATAACCACCAAAGCTACCACCGAATACGCAGATCCGCTGGGAATCCACATACCCCTTGTGGATTGCCCAGTGCACGGCATCAATGATGTCATCCTGAATGCCAGTACCGAACTGGCGATATCCGGATTTCTGGAAATTCGGCCCACGCCCACCCGACCCACGATAGTTGACGTTGAGTACGGCATAGCCACGGTTGGCCAAGAACGGAGCAATCTGCAGCGGATCGTAGGACCACTGGTCCCGAGGGCCAATTGGTCCCCCATGAACCATGACGACGGTAGGCAGGTTCCGGTGGGGCACCCCAGCGGGAAAGGTCAGGTAGCCGTCCAGCAATAGACCTTTGCGGTTGTGATATCGGAAAGCAACCCGTGGCCCGATTCGTACCGGCTTGATCCACGGCTCAAACCTCATCAGTGGGCGCAGATGCATAGTCTTCATGTTAAATAAAGCGGCTTCGCCCGGGTCGGTACCGCTATAGGCCACCACCAAGGCGATAGAGCCATCCTTGCTGAATCCGTCAAATCTTACAAACTGATTGCCGAATTGCTGGTTTAGCGCCTTCAGAACCTCACTATAGCGGTTATCCCGCAGATAGGTAATCGCTGGCTTAC
This sequence comes from uncultured Mizugakiibacter sp., assembly GCA_964404785.1. Taxonomy (GTDB): domain Bacteria; phylum Pseudomonadota; class Gammaproteobacteria; order Xanthomonadales; family Rhodanobacteraceae; genus Metallibacterium. The sequence goes on along the minus strand of CAYOLM010000081.1, from coordinate 2,560 downwards.
CGTGGGTATATACACCGGCAAAGGTCACCGCATACGGTACTTTATCATTATGCTTCGGCGTAAAAAAAGTAGTGTTGACAGAACCGAATGAATTGCTGGCCAGTACCTTGCGTCCGGATCCATCAAGATGGGTTTCAACCAGTTGCGTCGGACCGCCATCAAGGCTCGACGAAACATACAGGTGTTTGCCATCCGCAGAGATATAATCAGGGTAGAACCCCTTTCCAACCACACTGGCTGGCATGCGCTGCCACGGCCCTCGCTTGGTTTTTTTGGTGTACACAACCTCTTGCATGTGGGCGTTCGGACCGAAGGCATACAACGCTTGGTCATGAAGTACAAAAAAACTCATATTGCCGTGATTGATCTCGGCAATTTGTTTTGGATAATCATTGACGCTATTGACCTTATAAAGAATGGTGCGCTGAGCATGCCCATTGCGGGTACCTTCACCATGTGGAAATGGCGTGATCGAGATGAACACCTGTCCATCCATGGCCTCCGTCGGTCCGGCCACTGCAGGAAAGCCATGGATCATCGAGGTCATATTGAAGGGCGTACCTGGATTACCCCAATTCATCACACTGTAGAGTTCTCGTTGATGTGCACCGTTGTAATCCAGGGCAAAAATATTGCCGTCGCCCTGCGGTTGATCCAGAGAACCGACCTGGCGGGCCTCGCTATACACCAAGCGGGTATTGCTCAGCCAGGTAATTCCTACTGGAAGTAGGTTTTTCCCAAATTTCAACCGTGAGGCAACCTTTAGGCCGGGCAGATCAAATACGACTAGTTGGTAGCGGGCTTTGACCCCCTTGGATTGGCCCATAACCAGGACCCCCGCCAGATGCTTGCCATCGGGAGAAAGTGACAGATCATGGATTTCCGGAGATTTGGCAAAATACGCAGCGGGTAGCAGGCCGGTAGGCGTAGCTGTGGTAGTGGCCATGGCAGGTAGCGCTAGCACTATCGCCAACAGAACCGCAAATGCGCTAATGAAAGTAAGTCGTTTCATGAGATCCCTCCTGGGAATCGGGTTTCGACACACAAAATCGTGAACAACACAGGTTGTAGATGCCGCTTGAACACATCTCGCCGCCGCCCCCGGTAGCGCTTGATCCTAGAACCGACCAAGGCATTGCGCTCAAGCAATATTTGCAGCCCTTGTAATCCTTCTTTTACGTAGCGGTCAAGTACCCGGTAGCTTTGATAACAGCGCGAAAACAGCATGCCGACCCGGTGATCGTGAAGTCGCTGCAAACAGCGTATCGGGCCAGCATTTACCTTGTAAGAATTGGGACGCTGCTTATGCCTGCTTGAGCAGGTGTTGAAATGTAAAAGTAATTGAAATGTAATGTTCTAAAATCAGCGGGTAATACTTTTGAGAAAATGAATGGTACCTTAACAGCTACCATAGAAACCCATAGTTCTATCGCCAGATCTCCATACAAATTTCTGGTGTGCCGTTATCGGGACATCCCGTTGCATGGCATTGGATACAAGCAAGCCCCGTACAAGCGGGGCTTTAATTTTGGCTGGGGGACTAGGATTCGAACCTAGATAGGCAGAGTCAGAGTCTACAGTCCTACCATTAGACGATCCCCCAAAACGACCTGTTGCTTCCCTCGCTGGCTGGCAGATCAGCGCTTCGAGTACTGCGTCGCCTTACGAGCCTTGTGTAAGCCCACTTTTTTGCGCTCAACTTCACGGGCATCGCGAGTCATGAAGCCGGCCTTACGCAGGGGCGACTTCAGACTTTCGTCATACTCAACCAGTGCCCGCGAAATACCGAGCCGGATAGCCCCGGCCTGTCCGGTAATACCACCACCCTTAACCGTTACAAGAATGTCAAACTTGTCGACGTTCTCAGTCAGCTCGAGCGGTTGGCGTACGATCATACGCGACGTCTCACGACCGAAGAAGTCATCCAACGACTTGCCATTGACGGTAATTGTACCGCTGCCCTTACGTACAAAAACTCGGGCCGCCGACGATTTGCGACGACCCGTTCCGTAATTCTGCTGCATAGCCATGAATTTTTTCCTCAGAGTTCCAGAGCCCGGGGCTGTTGTGCGGTATGCGGATGTTCACTACCGCGATATACCTTGAGCTTGCGGTACATGGCACGACCCAGCGGATTCTTGGGTAGCATGCCCTTGACACCGATTTCGATGACCCGCTCAGGATGAGTAGCCAGCATGTCACGCAAGGATATGCTCTTTAGATTACCGATGTAACCGGTAAACCGGTGGTAATACTTGTCATCCAGTTTGGCACCGGTCACGGCTACCTTTTCGGCATTGACAACAACAATGTAATCGCCGGTATCCACATGCGGGGTGAATACGGGCTTGTGTTTGCCGCGCAGGCGGCGGGCAATTTCCGAGCAAAGGCGGCCTAGTGTCTTGCCAGTAGCGTCGACTACATACCAATCACGCTGCACACTCTCGGTCTTGGCGCTGAACGTCTTCATGTGTACCTGTTCCGTCGTGATAACGGCGCGGAAGAAAGACCGCCGATAATAACTGACTCGCCCTACGTCACGCAAGCCCAAGCCTTATCC
>CAYOLM010000080.1:0-6104 GCA_964404785.1 uncultured Mizugakiibacter sp. | reverse complement strand
TCGACTGCGTAATGTGCCGGTGTTTGCTCGCTGACATATAGCGCTAATCAGGTTTCCTTATGTTGTCATCCTGGATGCATTGAAGGGAACCTCTAAAAACCTACTGCACGAACCGATTGCGGTGTCGTGTACTCGTTCGCTCCTTGCCTATCTACTTGATATGTCTCGTCGCTCACTCCGCGACTCCTTGCACTCGGCCCGCTCGTGACAGCTTTGAGAGGTTCCCTGAAGTACATGGCCAAGGGCTACGATCTTTGGGGACAACGCTACTTCATCATTCATCCGTTTCGCGACGCTTTTCCGAGTTGGGCGGGTCGCGGGCAGATCAGGTACGCGATATACGCGGAATATCCATACGTTTACGGCGTTCCCAGAGGGATTTTCGACTGATGCCGAGTCGCCGAGCCAGCTCTGCTTCATTAAATTGACCTTGATGGCGAAGTATGAAATCACGAAAATAATCATCAAGGCTGAGGGTGAGGCTGTGGTGTTGATTGCCATTCGGTAATATTGGAGTGATCTGTTCGGTGGTCAAGGTGTCTTGGTCACAAAGAATAGCTCCGCGTTCGAGGCAATTAGCCAGTTCACGGATGTTACCCGGCCAGTCGTAGGTATGCAGTGCATGTCGTGCATGGCTGTCAAGACGCAGCTGGCTACGTCCAAGACGGGTCCCAATTTGTATCAACAAGTGATCGGCAAGCAGGTCGATGTCATCGCCACGCTCGCGCAGTGGTGGTAGGCATATATCCATAACATTGATGCGGTAGAACAGATCTTCGCGGAAGTCTCCGGTTTGCGTCAACGCTGCCAGATCACGATGGGTGGCGGCAATGACTCGGACGTTGACCGGACGGGGTTTGGTGGAGCCTACCGGACGGATCTCACCGTCTTGTAGTACGCGCAGCAATCGCACCTGGGTAGATAGCGCCAGATCACCCACTTCATCCAGGAACAAGGTCCCACCGTTGGCGGCTGCAAATAAGCCAGGTTTGCGCGCTACAGCACCGGTGAAGGCACCGCGTTCGTGACCGAACAGTTCATCTTCGATCAAATTCTCTGGAATGGCAGCCGAATTCACCGCGATGAACGGGCCATGGTTTCGTTTACCGAGGCTATGCAAAGCCCGTGCTACCAATTCCTTGCCAGTGCCGGATTCACCCAGAATCAATACCGGCACATCGGTAGCGGCGATGCGGTGGATGCGATCAGCAATTTCTAGCATGGCTGGGCATTGGCCGACAATACCGTTGACAGGAAAATTGCGATGTAGGTCATTTTTCAGTGCGATATTCTGACGGCGTTGTAACGACTGCTCGAGTATTCGGCTCACAGTCAATAGTAATTCGGTGTATTCGAAGGGTTTGGCGATGTAGTCAGCGGCCCCTCGCTTCATGCATTCAATGGCTGAGGCAATACTGGCGAAGCTGGTCATAATCAGCACCGGCACATCGTTGGCGGCGTCGATCAGATCGGTTCCTGCTGCCCCCGGCAGGCGGAGGTCAGAGATCACCAGGTCGAAGCAGCTCAAATCCAACGCCTTGGCAGCTTCGACGCTGGCAGCTTCCGAAACGTCATAACCCTCGCGTTTCAGGCGACGTGCCAATTGGACCCGGATTACCTCTTCGTCCTCGGCGACAAGTATGTGGCTCATGCAGGTTATATCTCCGATAAAATAGGTTGCGGAAGGCTTAGAACGACTCGGGTGCCCTTGTTGGGTTTGCTCTTCAGTTGGATCTCGCCGCCGTGATCGCGAATGATCCCGAAGACCAGTGGTAGTCCGAGACCGGTACCGCGTCCCGGTGCCTTGGTAGTAAAGAACGGTTCAAATACCCGTTCGCGCAATGCTTCGGGAATGCCGCTGCCCTGATCGGCCACCGATATCGTTACCCCCTTTGCCTTGGCCTGTCCACTGATGGTGATGGATGCACCCTCAGGGGAGGCGTCGACGGCATTGACCAGAAGATTGAGTAGTGCTTGTAGCAAACGCTCCCGATCGGCACAGATAAGCAGTGTTGCCGGTATATCGATAATGAACTTCAGTTTTCGTGCATCTCCGGCGAATTGTGCCAGCCGTACAGCCTGATTCGCGCATTCGATCAGCTTGAAGTTTGAGGTAGACAGAGTTGGAGAACTTCCGGCGTGGCTGAAACTTAGGAGCGAGCGAACGATTTCCTGGATACGTCGGCTCTGTTGCAGTATTTCGTCGATAGCGAGCCGTACTTCCGGGTCATTATTTTCCAGTCTGAGATTTTGCGCCAGACTGCTGATGCCGGTCAGTGGATTGCCGATCTCGTGAGCGACACCAGCTGCAAAGGTGCCAATTGATGCCAGGCGTTCGGTGTGGGCCAGTTCTGCTTCCAGCAGACGCTGTTCGGTAAGGTCTTCTAAAAGCACTACGATGCCGGGTTCTCCATGCTCGAGGCCCACCGATTCCTTGTGCAAATTCAGACAACGTGTACCCCCTTCAAGCGCTACCTCCATCTTGTACAGGTGGGTTTTGACCGCGGATATAAAATTGACCAGTAGCTCCGCCCAGGGTTGAGGCAACTGCTCGATCGGCAGGCCCAGAACGCTGCCTTCGTCCAGATTGGATAGCTCGGCCAAACTGTCATTCCACAGGCGCACGATGCCCCGGTGATCAATCGAGCAGGCTCCTACTGGAAGATTATGCAGAACCTGGCGGTGCAGACGACGCAGGTGATCCAGCTCGGCGGCCAGGCCGGTGAGCCATTTGCCACCATGTTCCAGTTGGTCTTCGATGAGCAGGCCGGTATGCGTACCCGGCACGTCGCGCCAGAGCAAGTGACGCGCCTGGCGTGGCCCTACCAGTCCGGATAGATTGCGCTCCAGTCTGGCTTCCAGTCGTAGCAGCGGATGAGGTCGCCACTCGTCGCTGGTCAAGCCGCATTCTTGTAGCGCCCGGGTGAGTTCGCGTTGGGCATTGGCTTGCCCCAGTTTTACTGCCAGGCGTTGCTGCAATTCTGTGGGTGTAGCCGTGTGTGAGCGTTCGCGTAACAACACGGTGCTTTCGCGGATGGCCTGATCAGCGGTGATCTCTTTTACTTGGGGCCGACTCAGTAGTGAGCCCAGTACCAGCAGACTCGCGTTGCTCAGCAGCGACCAGAACACTACATAGGGCCAGAGGGCGATCCCGGTGGGTGCCGTGGTGCCCAGCAGCGAGTGTTGAAACCCAAGTAGTGGCAGGATCAAGGTGAGAAACCAGACTGCCATGCCACCACAGAGCCCGGCGTTGAAGCCGATGCGGGTTGCCCCCGGCCACAGCAGCATGGCTGCGATCCCCGGTAGAAACTGGATAACCGCGACAAAGGAGATCAGCCCCATCTCGGCCAAGCCCTGGCTTTGTCTGATGACCAGATACGATCCGTAACCCGTGGCGATAATCACCACTAGCAGCAGGCGCTTCCATAAGCGTAGACGCTGATAGAGATCTCCTACGTGGCCGTGTGAAAAGCGTAGCCAGAGTGGGATGACGATGTGGTTCAGGCACATCCCGGCGAGAGCCAGACTTTCCACGATCAACATGGCACTGGCTGCCGAGACCCCACCCACGAAAGCCAGCAAGGTCAGCCAGATGCCATGCTGGCGTGCCAGTTCAAGGATGTAGTAATCGGGGGGAACCCCAAGATGACTTGAGACGCCTGCCCAGAGGATGATAGGAATAGGCAGGTTGAGTAGCAGCAGAAACAATGGAAACAGCCATGATGCGGTGCGTAGCCCATGGGGGCTCTGGTTTTCCGTAAACATCATATGGAACTGACGAGGGAGCAAAAAAGTTGCCGAAAACGTCAGTAACAGCAAAGTGGTCCAGGCGCTGCCGCCTACCGATTGATACATTTCCTTCAAGATCGTCGGGTTCGCTTGCAGCCAGTTCTGCAGCCCACTAAAGCCACCGAAAACACCAAACAACGCAAAGCCGCCCACGGTGAGTAGAGCCACCAGCTTCACCAGGGATTCGAAGGCAATGGCTACCACCAGACCCTCATGTTTGTCGCTTGGTTGTGCCTTGCGGGTGCCAAACATAACTGCAAATACGATGGCCATCACGCAGAACAGTGCCGCTAGTAGCGGTGAGGCTTTCGGAGCCGTATTCCGGGTCAGAACTTCGAGTGAGAAGGTGACCGCACGGATCTGCAAGGAGAGATAGGGCAGTACCCCCAGCAGCATGAACAGCGTGACCAGAAAACCGGTCAAACGACCGGGGAAGCGGAACTCGAACAGGTCGGCGAGAGATTGCAGCTGGAATTCTTGTACCAATCGCAGTATAGGCGCTAGCAGTGCCGGCCACAGCATCAAGGTGAGCGTTACCCCCAGGTAGATGGTCAGGAACAGGTAACCCTGGGTGGCGGCTAAGCCGATACTTCCGTAATAGGTCCAGGTGGTGGCGTAGACGCCTAGTGAAAGGGCATAAGTCACTGGATGTCGGGATAGTGCGGCAGGCAGCCAGCCTTCCTCAGCCGCATAGGCAACCAGCAAGAGAATGGCCAGGTAAGACAGTGCCACCAGAAACAGTTGCCAGAGCTCGAGGGTCATGTCAGGTGTGCTTGTCGGGGTCGGATTTTCTCTGCCGTAGCCGCGCCAAAGTCCAGGCCGCAGCGATCAGTGAGAGCCACAGCAGATAGGGAGACAACCAGCCACGCGCGGGCTGCGCCCAGAATGCAGCGACTGGAGAGGCAATGAGTACCCAAGTCGCTGCCGCCAGGGCCAATTCCCAGGTTTTGGAAGATCGGACGGTGTGCCAGCGATTCAAGAGCCTTCCCACCCCAGAGCAACGTGTTACCTAACGTAACATGATCTTACTGAAGGTAACACAGTAGCCGACGAAAAAAACCGTTATATCCACTAAGTAATTGAATTAGCTAGATATATATAAAAGTTCATGCTGCGTTAAGTGTGGCACAAGACTTGCTCCAAAAGAGACGAGACACTCTGTCCGTCCGCTACATGGGTAGCGGGGGGGGTGTGTTCTTTAAGGAGTTGAACAACCACTGGAAGGAGCGAAATTAAAGTTATTTAACCTGAGCTTCAACTTTAACTCTGGGAGGGGTTTAACCATGAGCGATAACGCCGCACCTGTAGCCAATCCGGCAGCACTGGGCCTGATTGGGTTTGGTATGACAACGGTGATTCTTAGTTTGATCAATGCTGGAGTACTTTCCTCTGGTGGTCTGAATGTTGTAATTCCACTAGCTATTGCATTTGGGGGCAGTATCCAAATTTTGGCGGGTATGCTTGAATTTAGGAATGGTAATACCTTTGGGATGGTCGCATTTTTAGGTTATGGAGCGTTCTGGTGGTGGTTTGCGTTGCTTTTCATCCTATCCAACACGGGGGCAACCAACCTGAAATATGCAGGGAGTACCATCGCGGTAACGCTATTGGCATGGGGTGTATTTACCCTGTATATGTGGATTAGCACATTCCGTCTCAACCGCGCATTGCAATATATATTCCTTACGCTATGGATAACCTTTTTCCTGTTGGGATTTGGTGATTTGTTCCATGTCACGTTCCTCAGTCACCTAGGTGGCTGGGTGGGCATACTATGTGGGCTCTTGGCCTGCTACACGAGTTTTGCCATAGTTACCAACGAGACGGCCGGTAAAACGGTTATTCCAGTAGGGCCATACAAAACTACTTGAAGTAACTAAAAAGATTTTATTATCTTTCACTTTCTGTTTATTTGTTGACACGGGCCTACAACTCTTGTAGGTCCGTGAATAACGGATTGTGCAGTGCTACCTTTTTGCGTGGAGAATGGTAATGAGCAAAGAAGATACTTCGACGAGTGACACGATTGCAGTTCACTGGCGTGAAGAGCCATTGATCAGGCCACAGACCGAATTTGTCGGCCAGTCGAACGTGAGTAGCCCGGCTATCTTCGAGCGCTTCGGTGAAAATAATTTCCCTGAGTGTTTCGATGAATATGCCCGAATGCTGACGTGGTATAAATCATGGCGTGAGACCCTGGATAGCAGTAATCCGCCTTTTTATCGTTGGTTTGTTGGTGGCGAGATCAATGCCAGCTTCAATTGCATTGATCGGCATCTACCGAAACGGGCAGGCCAGGTAGCTTTTCATTTTGT
>CAYOLM010000079.1:0-6105 GCA_964404785.1 uncultured Mizugakiibacter sp. | reverse complement strand
GAGGCCCGCACTAAGCCAAAGCCGTCCGGCCAGTCGGCGCGAACGCCATCCAGAGTGGTGATATGGGCATTGGGGAAATGTGCCTGAGCCACAAACTTTTTGATGAATGCATAATGTTCGCCTTCTTCCATGGCGATCTTCAGTTCCGGGGTCGAAGCCCCTTTAGGTAGTGCCCCTAAAATCTGCTCGGGGGTACGACCCTCGGTATCGTAGGCCAAAATTTCCAGCAGCCGTGCCGCCGCATACAGCCCATCATCGAAACCGTACCAACGCTCACTGAAAAAGAAATGTCCACTCATCTCACCGGCTAATGCAGCCTCGGTTTCGCGCATCTTGGCCTTGATCAGGGAATGCCCGGTACGCCACATAAGTGGTACGCCACCACTGCGTAAAATCGCCGGTGGCAGACGCCCCGTACATTTAACATCATAAATAATGGTTGCTCCCGGATCGCGACTCAGTACATCGGCGGCAAACAGCATGAGCAGGCGATCCGGATAGATGATCTCGCCTGAGCGGGTGACAACGCCCAGGCGATCGCCATCACCATCGAAAGCCACCCCGATATCCGCTCCCATCCGCTGCACCGAAAGAATCAGATCCTTGAGGTTTTCCGGATCGGACGGATCAGGATGATGATTGGGGAACATACCGTCCACCTCACAGTACAGGGGAATAACCTCTGCACCGATGGCCTCAAGCAGCTCCGGTACGATCTCTCCAGCCACTCCATTGCCGCAATCGGCTACCACTTTCAATGGGCGTTCTAATTGCACGTCCGACACGATGCGCTCAATATAATCGGCCACCACCGCACGCGTCTGCATGCTGCCCTTTGGCGCCGTTACCAAGCGGCCTTCGGAAATACGCGCATATAAGTCCTGGATGGCACGCTCGGACAAGGTTTCACCACCAACCACCATCTTGAAACCATTGTATTCAGGGGGGTTATGACTCCCGGTAACGGCTATGCCACAGCCAGTATGCAGTGCGTAGGTAGCGAAATACACCACTGGGGTCGGCACCATACCCAGATCAATGACATCGCACCCAGCTGCACGCAGGCCATCGGTCAGCGCGTTAAGCAGATCCCCACCCGAGTTTCGCCCATCCCGACCCACTACAATTTCCACCCGTCCCTGGTCATGCATCAAGCTGCCAATTGCCTGGCCGATCAACTGCGCCACCTCAGAACTGAGCTGGCTGCCTACAACGCCACGGATGTCATAAGCACGAAATATGGATCGGTCAACAGAACGAACGGACGCCTGAGCTGCGGGGTGTACCTTCGCCTCACTCGGCTTGGCCTTGGGTTGCGGCTCTTTGGCCTGGCTAAGCATTTCGTCGCGCAATACGTCCACCAAGGTCGGTTCCTCTGTTCTGTCTGGATCAGATCGTTTCGGCCGCACTCGCGACCAGAGCAGTAATAGACCCGTCGACAGCGCCAGGAAGGCGCTCAGAAGGGTAACGGGCAGGACATCAGGAAAGAGCAGAAAGATCGCGGGTGGTAGGGCTTCAATCTCTAACCTGCTGCCTGGAACAGGCATGCCCAGATCAAACGACCCCGGCATAGCCCGAGGACCACGTTCAAGCAATGCCTGCCCATTTTGCCGCAGCAACAGTTGGCCACCTCCGGTCGCGAGCGCATTGAAACTTGCCCGCAAAGAACTAAATGGCAAGGCTACCCATACAAAACCCAGGCGACCTTGTCCGGAATCGATGGGGGTAGCAAGTATCATGCTACGTGCCCGGGATACACCGCGTACCTCAATCGGAACCATGGCGCCAATACTTTGCGCACGTACCAGCATGGCCGCCTTGTTATATCCAAAGCGATTAAAGTTAGTATGCAGCACCTCATGCAGTCCCGGTGCAAAAAACTCTACCTGCCGGAGATCGGGCAACAACTGTTTCAATCGATGGGCGGCACGCTGTCGTCCGATGGCATCCGCCGTCTGCAAAGCCGCCTGCAATTCAGAATCGGAGAGTGCCTGGTTTAGTTTCTGCCGAGTCTTGGCAATCTCCTTGGCCAAGCTTGCTCGCGCTTGCAAACGAACCTTGATAAGCCTCTGCAGTACTTGTCCATTCTGATAAATCTGCCAGCTCTGCTCCGCCGCAAAAACTCCGACAAGGAGCAAAAAGGTGGCTCCCGCCAGGAACAGATAGCGCCGCAATTCCAGCTTTAGCAGGCCTTGTATCCAGCCACTTAAGCGTCTTCCAGAACCATTCCCACCCATGTCATTCCCTATCCAGTCACGTTTTGCCATGCTGATGCTAAATTATGCACTAACTATTTTCTGCCATGTTTTTCTACTCCACGCCACACCTTTCTAAGACTCGAACATGTTTATCTGCGTGCTTGATGACTCTGTCTGTCATGGGATTTACCCATCACCGAGCCCGTTAACCGATACCGGTTGAACCGAACCCACCTGCGCCACGCTCACTCGGCACAAACCGATCCACCGCCACCAAGCGTGCCTGGGTTACCGGTACAAACAGCATCTGTGCAATCCGATCTCCTGGTGCGATGGTATAGGGCTGATCACCCCGGTTCCAACACGATATCTGCAAAGGTCCTTGATAATCGGCATCGATCAAGCCCACCAGATTACCCAGTACCAGACCGTGATGATGACCAAGACCGCTACGTGGCAGGATCATTGCGCACCAGTTGGGGTCCCCAATATGGATTGCCAGCCCCGTAGGAATGCGTTCAGCTTGACCGGGTACCAAGGTTATCGCAGCGCTTGGAGCGGCCCGCAGGTCTAGCCCCGCACTACCATCCGTGGCATAAGCAGGAATAGGGATTTCCTTACCCAAGCGTGGATCGAGAATCCGGTATTCCACTTCAATCATGATTCACATCTCCACGACTAGTTCGATAACATTGAGCAATCTGCTCGATCATTCTGGTCGCCAGTATTGCCTTGCTGGCACGTTCCAAGCGGACATGCCCCGCATGCCAATATAGATCCAGGGTGTTGTCTTCAACTTCAATCCCCAGTCCCTCGCTGACCAGATTGGCAGCAATCATGTCCAGGTTCTTGCTCCGTAGCTTATCCAAGGCATACTCCTGCAAAGATTCTGTCTCCGCCGCAAATCCGACCACGAAAGGGCGCGGCAACTGCGCGCTCATGGCGGCCACGATATCTGGATTTTCTATCAGCTGAAGCGCCTTCGGAAGCAATGGCTTCTTCAGCTTGACCGGACTGACATTGAGCGGACGAAGATCCGCTACAGCGGCCACCGCAATCACTAGGTCTGCTTGTTTCACCTCGGCCAGCATCGCTGCATACATCTCGGCAGCACTGCGGACATTGATGCGTCGCTCAACCCCGATCGGGGTATCCAGAACCACCGGCCCGGCTACTAGCACCACGTGCGCGCCAGCCTGCACCGCCGCCGCCGCTACGGCAAAACCCATGTGCCCCGAACTGCGGTTACCGATAAACCGTACCGGATCAATGTCCTCGTAAGTCGGCCCGGCATTGATCAATACGTGCAAGCCATGCAGAGAACCTGGTCGTGCATGGCTCAATTCGGCCATGATGGCCGCAACTTCGAGCATCCGCCCCGCTCCGGTTTCCCCACATGCCTGACGACCCTCATCCGGACCCAAGAACCGTACCCCACGGCAACGCAACGTGGCAATATTGGCCTGGGTCGCAGGATGCGTCCACATCAACCGATTCATGGCCGGAGCGACCAGCAACGGAGCTTGGGTAGCCAAGCATAGGGTTGTCAACAGATCATTGGCCAGACCATGCGCCAAACGGGCCAGAAGATCGGCACTGGCAGGGGCTATTAATATCTGTTGTGGCCAACGTGCCAGTTCGATATGCGCCATCCCAGCCTCGGCACTTTCATCCCACAGGCTGGTGCGTACTGGCTGACCGGACAAGGCCTGAAAAGTAGCCGGGCTTACGAACCGGGTCGCGTTGGCCGTCATGACCACACGTACCTCGCTGCCACAATCGCGCAGGCGACGTACCAATTCGCAAGCCTTGTAGGCAGCAATACCGCCGGAGACACCCAACAGAATACGTTCTGGTAACTTGGATCTATCACTCATGTCAGCCATCGCCGACGTTGGAAGAGTCTGCTAGCTTACCGGATTCGTCCGCCTATGCCTCTGCCAAACACAAGCGGTCGACTTCAGTATCCCCACTATGAGCATACGAGACTGGCCCGAAGATGAACGACCTCGGGAAAAACTGTTGCGGCGTGGCCCTGGCGCACTGAGTACTGCCGAGCTGCTGGCCCTACTGCTCGGCAATGGCATCCCCGGGCATTCTGCCGTCGATCTTGGCCGCAACCTGCTGCAATCGGCAGGAGGCCTGCGTGCCCTGCTGTCTCATGAACCGGTACCCATGGCAGGTGTCGGGCCCGCCAAGCGTGCCCGTATCCAGGCGGCACTGGAGCTAGCCCGCCGCGGTCTGGCCGAAGAACTGACTGAGCTGACCACGCTCCGCAATCCCGCCGACAGCGGTGAGTATCTGCGTGCTCAACTCCGCGATCTACCCTACGAAGTCTTCGCCTGCCTGTATCTGGATAACCGTCATCGGGTACTTGCCTTCGAAGAGCTGTTCCGCGGCACCGTAGACAGTGCTTGCGTGCACCCCCGCGAGGTGGTTCGAGCCTGCCTGCGCCACAATGCCGCTGCGGTCATCTTGGCCCACAACCATCCATCGGGAGTGGCCGAGCCGAGTAGTACTGATGTGGCGCTAACCAAAACACTCAAACAGACCCTGGCACTGATCGACGTACGGGTACTCGATCACTTGGTGGTCGGGCACGGCACCCCGGTATCCCTTTCTTCCCGGGGTTTGTGCTGAGCCCGAAGTACCGTTCCAGCGCGCTTATCCAGATTTCGGGCCGTGAGCAGATAAAAACCAGGCCACCCACTAACATGCCACCCACCCCACAAGCTGGGCAGGTTATGATGGCACCGTTACCCATCTGCTACCGAAAGAGAGTGCTTTGCAAAAGTTGTGCACAGTCGGAAACGTCGGCACTTGTTCGCCATTGTGAAGATTCTACAATTAGATTCAACTATATATCATTGATTTAACTAGATTAAATGCCTTTAGATTGTGATAATCCTGTAACATGAATGACTTAGTCCTAGTTACCATGCCAACCATACACAGAGTTATCCACAGCCCAGGTCTAGTTTTACCGGATACGCAAGACCTTTTCCCATAGCACCCCAAGCAACTCTACGTCCTGCTACGATGGCACGGTTACTTAGGCACGATAACCGTGAAAAACACCTTACAAGAACTTCTTGATCAGGCGCTGACGAACCTGCGGAACGGTGGCAATCTCGGCCCCGATAGCATGACCCCCGACTATACCCTGGAGCGCTCCAAGTCTCGCGCCCATGGTGATTTTGCTAGCAATCTAGCCATGATGCTGGCTAAACCGACCCATACCCCTCCCCGCAAGCTTGCCGAACAGATTATCGCCTGTCTACCTGAACATCCGGTACTGGATCATGCCGAGGTTGCCGGTCCGGGCTTCATCAACCTGTTCTTATCAACCACCGCCTACCATGCTGAGATTCTCAACGTTCTCACTTTGCAGTCTTCTTACGGCCACAACAAATCCGGGGCCGGTCGTCAAGCACAAGTCGAGTTCGTTTCCGCCAATCCAACCGGTCCGCTGCATGTCGGCCACGGCCGCGGGGCAGCCGTCGGTGACAGTCTCTGCCGATTGCTCGAAGCAAGTGGCTGGCAGGTCACTCGCGAGTTCTATTACAACGATGCCGGCCAGCAGATCAACAAACTTGCCTTGTCGGTTCAGGCCCGTGCTCTGGGCCTGGATCCACACAGCCCTCACTGGCCCGAGGATGGCTACCGCGGCGCATATATTAGCGAAGTTGCCCAAGCTTTCCTGGCCGGCGAAACTGTCGAAGCCGATGGCCGGCACGAGACCGGTAGTAGTAACGCTCATGATCTCGAAGCCGTGCGTTGCTTTGCCATTGCTTGGTTACGGCATGAGCAAGACCTGGACCTACGTGCTTTCGGTGTAGATTTCGATGTGTATTTCCTGGAATCCACGCTCCATACCGAAGGTAAGGTCGATGCCGCAGTCAAACAA
>CAYOLM010000078.1:0-6112 GCA_964404785.1 uncultured Mizugakiibacter sp. | reverse complement strand
GGCCAGGCAGCGAAAAGTATGGCAACCTTCGGCAAGGCCCTGCAACAGGCCGCTAGCGGGGTCGTATCTTCCAGCCCTGAGCAAGCCCTGCCGTCCTCCACAGTGGCCGTCAGTCTGGATCAGCTCAAAGCGCTATTGCCGAAACAGGTCAACGGACTTGGGGCCGTGGATACGAGTGCTGAATCCAGCCAACTGAGTAACCTGCAGATCAGTTCGGCGACCACCCATTTCCGGGCCGTATCGGGATTACCCACTATTCGGCTCAGTATTACCGACTACGCTGGAGCCAGCAGTATGCTCGCTTTGATCGGCTTGGTGCAGACCGAGAAGCAGACTGCCCACGGTTACCAAAAGACTTTTCGTGTTGATGGCCGGCCAGCCAAAGAACAATGGAACCGACAAACCCAGCGCGGCAGCTTTGGCCTGGTTGTCGGCGGACGCTTCCTGGTCGAGGCCAAAGGCCATGCCAAGAACGTGGCCGCTCTGCGCAATGCGGTCTTGGAAGTTAACTTGAAGAAACTGCAAGCGATGCGTACTGAGGGCACATCAGGCCATGGATCCAAGTAATAATTGCCCGTCAGCCGCAGCACTACAGCACCTCAGCAAGCTCAATCAGCAGCGAATCCTGCGGTTCCAATGCCGCCCCGACCGCGCGGTACAACCAGATCAAGGGCCTATACAGCATCCGTATCAGCTCACTTCGCCTCCTTTTTTGCCATGGCCTTAGCGTAGGCATTGCTGGCAATCGCCTCGACGGTAATACGAACCTGCAGCTGGTTACTGACCATTGGCACGTAAGCCGCCATCCCAAAATCTTTTCGCTCCAGGGTGGTGTGTGCTTCAAAACCGATCGCCGGCGCTTTCCACAAAGGCTGGATGCCGATTTTGTTGAGCACCGCCTGCAGCGTGACTGGATGGGTGATCCCACGCACGGTCAGCTCACCCTCAATCAGGAAATGCCCCGAGCGCTGCTCCGGAATGACCCGGGTACTGTGGAAGCGTACGGTAGAAAATTGGGCCGCATCGAAGAATTCAGCTAGCTTGAGACGCTTGTTCAACGCGGCTACATGGGTGTCCAGACTGGGCACCGACATAAACACATTGACCGAGGAATGCACCGGATCGCTCTGGTTGAATACCAGGGTGCCCTCAACCTTATTGAAATTGGCGCAGGGTTTGGAAAAGCCGAAGTGGACCCAGCAAAAGCTGACTTGGGTATGATTCGGATCCAGCGTGTAGGTCATCGCCGCAGCGTTCGCAGCGGCCATTCCAGCTAGGAGTAACAGGCAGGCAATGAGTAGTTTCTTGTACATTTTGTTACCTCTCGGTCGGGATCAATCGATACGGCAGACTTCATCAAAGTCAAACCGTGGGCCACGTGGAAACAGCTCACGACTGGCATCGCCATAACCTATATTGATCAGAAAATTGGACTTCACCTGAGTGCCGTTGAAAAAAACCTCATCAACCAAGGCATTGTCGAAACCGGACATTGGCCCACAATCCAGGCCCAGCGACCGCGCCGCAAGAATCAGGTAAGCCCCTTGCAGGGTAGCATTACGAAATGCCGTCGATTCGATTAGTACCTGGTTGCCAGTAAACCAACTTTTTGCGTCAGTATGGGGAAACAGTTTAGGCAAATGCTCGTAAAAGGCCTCGTCCATGCCCACAATGGCCGTAACCGGTGCAGCCATGGTTTTTACCCGGTTCATTTCCATAAGTGTCGGCTCAAGCTTGGCCTTGGCCGCAGCCGACTTCACAAACACTAACCGTGCCGGGGAACAATTGGCACTGGTTGGAGCCATTCGAGCCAGGTTATAGATCCGTTGCAACAGGGCATCCTCGATCGGGCGAGGTAGAAACGCATTAAAGGTCCGGGCATCGAGAAAGAGTTGTTTCAGGGCAGCATCCGCAAGCGGGGATTTCATGGCAAACTCCATAGTTGCATGGACCTAGTGTAAAGGCTGGGTTCGCACAATGAGAGTTCCAATACGGCAACAGTGTGTAGGCATCGCGATGACAAAGTGGCTCGCGGCATGACTTGCTCCCAGGCCTGGATCATCACCGATGGCACGATTGGCAATGAACGCCAGACGCTGGCACAAAGAGGACTATTGCACCCACTGCAGACCGCATCTATTACCCCGGCGAGACCCCTTCGTGAAACCGCTCGTATCGCCACACTGGTCGCAGAGAAGCTACGCTGCTGGCACCAACCTCAAAAAGCCGAGGTCTGATCCAGACTGGTAACGGCATGCCGCACGATCCTGCTCAGCATCTCAATCTCGGCATCACTGCGCTCCACCAAGCGATGTCGTCCATCCAAGGTGCACAGTAAGGCACGATCAAGAATCGCTGCATGAGCTTGGCGTAGGCGCTCTCCCGATACCGGTAACAAGCCGGCCTGATCGCAAAGATCGATCAAAGTTTCACTTGCTGTCGCTTCAAGTAATTCCGGGCGCTTCGCAGCATGAATCAGTACCAGCGTTTGCAACAGGAACTCAATATCCAACAAGCCACCTGCACCCTGCTTCAAATCCAGGTATCGGGTATCGGAACGATCCCGTTCGGCCCGCCAGCGGGCTCGCATCGCCCGCACTTGGGAGCGTACCTCGACCGCACTTCGGAGCCGACACAAAACTCTGCGGCGCACCGCCTGTAACCGGGCCCCGAGCATGGCGTCACCGGCAACCGGACGGCAGCGTACCAAGGCCTGGTGCTCCCAGGTCCAGGCGCGGTCATTCTGGTAGGCCGCATAGGCCGACAGGCTGCGCACCAACAGACTCTGGCTGCCATCCGGGCGTAAGCGCATATCCACTTCATACAAGCGACCGGCCGAGGTCGCCATACTCAACCAGTTGACCACCCGCTGGGCCAGACGTTGGTACCAGATGGCGCCTTCCAGTGGGCGTGGCCCATCACTTTGCAGGCTGGCGCGATCCCCATCGTAAATAAAAGCCAAATCCAGATCTGAGGCGAAACCCAGTTCGGCTCCACCCAGGCTGCCATAGCCCAGTACCACAAAGCCCAGACCTGCGCCGGGAAGGCGTCCGTGTCGACCTACCAGATCATGCTCAGCCAGGGTCACTAATGCGCCCAGTATGGCCTCGGCCAGGGATGCCAAGCGTCGCGAAGTCGCTACGGCGTTGGCACGTTGACCGATAAAGGCCATCCCCAAACGAAAACTGAGGCTGGCACGCAATTCATTCAGACTCTGTAAGTCGGTTTCCAGATCACGTTCTGCCAACGCCGCCCGGGCATGGGCAATCTCCTGGGCAATGTCGGCACGTTTCAGGGGCAGCCATTCGATACGTGGATCAAGCACGTCATCAAGCAACAGCGGTTGGTTAATGACGTGCTCGGCAAGAAAAGTCTGTTTTGCACAAAGTATGGCCAGGCGCTGCAAGGCCTGGGGGGATTCCTCCAGCAAGGCCAGATAGGCGGGACGTCGGGCAATATTCTGTAGCAGACGCAACAGCTTCGCTGTCGCAACCTGCGGAACCGGCGTCGCTGCCGCCGCATCCAACAGTTGTGGAATCAATCGTTCCAACCGTCGGCGTGCTGCGCTTTCCATGGTGCGTACGGCCAGACTGCCAGCCAGCGCCTGCAGTGCTTGAACGGTGCGGTCATCGATCTCCGTTTGCCGGCGTAATTCTGGATCCAGATCACCTTCCTGAAGCGCTCGCCAAAAACGCCGCAAGGTATCATCCCTGGAAACCACCTCCGGGCGTTGCTCGCCAAACACCTCGGCAAAGATCCTAGCGACGTGGCTCCGTTGCTCCTGCAGATCCGCCGTAAGTTCGGCGAGACCCGGATAGTCGAGCCCCCGGGCGATCCGCTCCTGCGCCAGAGCAGACTCCGGCAGGCAATGGGTCTGCGCATCCGCAAACATCTGCACGCGATTCTCCAGGCGACGCAGAAACCGGTAGGATCCTGCCAGCTGAGCGGCGCGTGCTACGGGAATAAATCCCCGCGCCTGACAAGCAGCCAGTGCCGGCAACAGGCCGGGTACTCGCAACGATGCATCGCGGCCACCACGAATCAATTGTTCGAGCTGCACCATGAACTCAATTTCCCGGATGCCCCCGGGACCAAGCTTGAGATCTTCAGCCCGGTCGCGCCGGGCCACCTCGCGATCGATCATGGCTTTCATCTCCCGCAGACCATCAAAAGCCGTGTAGTCCAGGTAGCGTCGATACACAAAAGGACGCAGCATCTCCAGCAAGCGCCGGCCGCTGGCGCGATCCCCCGCTACAGGCCGGGCCTTGATCCAGGCATAACGCTCCCAATCCCGGCCTTCGCGCTGGTAATACGTCTCCATCGCGGCAAATGAAACGGCTACCCGTCCAGCCTGGCCAAAGGGGCGTAAGCGCAGATCGACACGGGCTACCTGGCCATCTGCTGTCATCGCATCCAACAATCGCACCAGCATCCGCCCCAGCCGGGTGTAATACTCGCTGGCCTGCAAGGGTCGGGGGCCATCACTGTGCCCCTGTTCCGCATAGGCGAACACCAAATCCACATCCGAGGAATAGTTCAACTCGCCACCACCAAGCTTGCCCAGGGCCATGACTACCAGCCGCTGAATCTGCCCGTCGGTATTACGTAACACGCCATGTCGCACTGCTATGCGTTGCTCGGCATACACTAACGCCGACTCGATCAGTCCCTCGTACAAAGCCGTCGTCTGGGCCAGGGTATCGTCGATATCATCCAGGCCGTTCACATCACGAAACAGCAAGCGCAGCGCTTCAGCCTGACGAAAACGGCGTAATCGGCGCATAGCTGCGGCTTCATCTAGCCCAGTCAACTGGATATTGCTGGCTCTGGATCCTGCATCAGTGGCGGTGAGCAGCCACTCTAAACCTTCGGGTGCCAACAACTGCGGTTGGGTACATAGCCCGGCAAAGGCATGGTCACTGGCCAAAAGCAAGCGTTGGATGCGTTGGGCCACACCGGCATCGTCGTAATAAGGCACCCCTGCCTTGCGGCAGCACTCGACCAGTTCATCATAACGGGTGGCCAACAAGCCTTGCAGACTCTCGCCGTCGACCGACACTGAACTCATAGTCGAATTATGCCTGCGCAAAGAGCCCACTCAGTCTAGGAGTCTGTCGGGCTTGGGTAGAATCTACTGCGACGGTGGAAAATCGGTTCATTTTTTTAGTCTTCATCGTCCAATAGAACCACTATTCGCCTCAAAAGATCAAAAAACAGTCCTCGATTTTTCATCCGCCTCGCAACACCCACTAAGTCCGACGGGCTCCTTGCCCGGAGATTTCATAGACTGCCATATTGGTTGGGGGGTTATCGACAAATTAATTTTCTGGAAGAGTGCTGTACCTGAGATACCGACGGGCTGAAGACAATCTGCCCATGCAGCAAAAGACCCGCAAAGCAGGGCGCATTCAATAAATACTCGGGTTCTGAGCCTTGGGGAAATATCGGCCCGCCACGCGTACGTGACGGGCCGCCCCTCCCCCACGCACATTGTGCGTGTAAAGACTTCATAGCGCATATTCGGTTTCTTGCCACGCCGCAATGCAACAGAACTCGCATCAGCAAGCGGAAAAGATTGACAGCAGGTCATGCCCAATATGCTCTGGAATAACGGTCGGAGCATAGCGGTGCCGTGCCATCCCTTCAGCATCGACCAGAAACTTGGTGAAATTCCACTTGATTACCGTGGAGCCCAACAGGCCGGGAGACTGTTTCTTCAGATACTGGTACAGGGGATGGGTTTTTTTACCATTCACACGGATCTTGGCAAACAGGGGAAATCTCACCCCGTAAGTTACAGTGCAGAACTGCTTGATCGTTTCCCCGGATCCTGGTTCTTGATGGCCGAACTGGTCACATGGAAATCCGAGTACGACCAGTCCCCGGTCACGAAAACCCTCATACAGCGCTTCGAGACCTGCGTACTGAGGGGTGAATCCGCATTGGGATGCCACATTCACAATCAACAATGTCTTACCCCGATACTGCTCGAAATCGACTTCCCGACCTTCGATTGAAGTGGCTTTGAAAGCGTATAGACTGGTCATAATTCTGCTCCCTAGGTGTCGGGTCCCGCGAGTTTACGTATTCTTTTAACAAACAATTCTGGGTG
>CAYOLM010000077.1:0-6127 GCA_964404785.1 uncultured Mizugakiibacter sp. | reverse complement strand
GATCCGGCGGCCGTAGCTGAAAATCGTTTGGCTCTGTATCAAGCTGTCGACCTTCCGACGGCACCGTGCTGGCTGCATCAGGTACATGGAACCCGTGTCATGCGTTTTCCTATGTCAGCCAGATGGGGGAAATCGATATCCAATAGTGAGGGACTCGAGGCCGATGCCGCGGTGTCCACCGAATCCGGGGTGGTATTGGCTGTCCTTAGCGCCGATTGCCTGCCGATACTGTTTGCCGCTGACGATGGCAGTGAAATTGCAGCGGCGCATGCTGGCTGGCGTGGTCTGGCCAGCGGGGTGCTGGAGGCCACACTGGCGATGTTGCACACCTCTCCGGCGCGTTTGCTGGCCTGGATTGGACCCGGTATCGGTGCATCTTCCTACGAGGTGGGCACCGAGGTGCGTAGCGCCTTTGTCGAACCTTATCCTCAGGCGGCTATCTACTTCGTAAGCACTCGGTCTGGACATTGGACTTGTGATCTTGCCGGGTTGGCACGGCAGCGACTGAAAATGGCTGGGCTTACCCGGGTTTTCGGTGGTGATTTTGATACCCGCACTGATCCCCGGCTCTATTCCTACCGTCGCGACGGGTTACATAGTGGACGTTTTGCCAGTCTGATCTGGATGGGGCCGTAAGACCTCCATTCGCATGTCCTTACAGTCCCAATTCCACCTTGTTCGCTGTCTATTGCCAACTGCGACATCCAGGCGCTTGAATCGTTTCAATGAGGCCATACCTTTCAGATAGCGGTCGTCGCCACCGTTTACGCGATGACCTCCCTAGGCTGAGTGAGGTTCCCCAATGCGGATGGATAAACTGACAACCCGTTTCCAGCAGGCTTTGGCTGATGCCCAGTCGCTGGCGGTAGGCCGCGATCACAACATGCTCGAACCGGTACATTTGCTGGTCGCCCTGCTCGATCAGCAGGGTGGTTCGACCATCCCGTTGCTTAGCCAGTCGCAGGTCAATATGCCCATGTTGCGGCAGCGCCTGGGGGAAATTCTTGAGCACTTACCCAAGGTGGCTGGACAGGAAGGGAATCTTAATGTCGGCAACGAATTGAGTCGCCTGCTCAATCTGACTGACAAGTTTGCCCAACAGCGTGGTGATCAGTTTATTGCCAGCGAGTTGTTCGTACTGGCTTGCGTTGAGGATAGCGGTGCAGCAGGCCGTGCTCTGCAAGCCGCTGGGGCCACCAAAGACGCTATCGAAGCAGCTATAAAGAATCTACGCGGTGGCGAATCTGTACAGAGCGAGGGTGCCGAGGAGCAACGTCAGGCCCTGGAGAAATACACCATTGATCTGACCTCACGGGCCGAAAGCGGCAAGTTGGATCCGGTGATTGGGCGCGATGAGGAAATCCGCCGCACCATCCAGGTTTTGCAGCGTCGTACCAAGAACAACCCGGTACTGATCGGTGAGCCTGGGGTGGGTAAGACGGCGATTGTCGAAGGCTTGGCGCAGCGGATCGTTAAGGGTGAGATGCCCGAAGGGCTGCGCAACAAGCGGGTGCTGTCCCTGGACATGGGCGCATTGATTGCCGGAGCCAAGTTTCGTGGCGAGTTTGAGGAGCGGCTCAAAGCTGTGTTGAATGATTTGGCCAAGCAAGAAGGCCGCGTCATCCTGTTTATTGACGAATTGCACACCATGGTCGGTGCCGGCAAGGCCGAGGGTTCGATGGATGCGGGCAACATGCTCAAGCCGGCTCTGGCTCGCGGTGAGCTGCATTGCATCGGTGCGACCACCCTGGACGAGTATCGCAAGCACGTCGAGAAAGATGCGGCCTTGGAGCGGCGTTTCCAAAAGGTTTTCGTAGGTGAGCCTTCAGTGGAAGACACCATTGCTATTTTGCGTGGCCTGAAAGAGCGCTATGCCGTGCATCATGGCGTGGAAATCACCGATCCAGCCATTGTTGCAGCGGCCACGCTATCGCATCGTTACATTGCCGACCGTCAGTTACCGGATAAGGCCATCGACCTGATGGATGAGGCGGCCAGTCGTATCCGCATGGAGATTGATTCCAAACCCGAAGAGCTGGATCGTAAGGAGCGTCGTCTGATTCAGTTGAAAATCCAGCGCGAGGCGCTGAAGAAGGAAAAGGATGACGCTTCTAAACACCGGCTGCAGGACCTCGAGGCCGATATTGCCACGTTGGAACGCGAGTTCGCCGATCTTGACGAGATCTGGAAATCCGAAAAGGCAACCTTGCAAGCTGCAACTCAGATCAAGGAACAAATCGAACAGGTAAGACTTGAGCTTGAAGGCGCACAGCGCCAACAAGACTACACCAAGATGAGTGAGATCCAGTACGGTCGCCTACCGGATCTGGAGAAACGGTTGAAATCGGCCCAGGAGGCCGAAAACCAAGGTTTTACCCTGCTCCAGGACAAGGTGACCGAGGATGAAATTGCGGAGATTGTCAGCCGCTGGACCGGTATTCCGGTCAGCAAAATGCTGGAAGGGGAACGTGAGAAACTGCTGCAAATGGAGCAGGCTTTACACCGCCGAGTCGTGGGTCAGGATGAAGCGGTCAAGGCTGTTGCTGATGCGATACGTCGTTCCCGTGCGGGTCTGTCCGACCCCAACCGGCCGTATGGATCGTTCCTGTTCCTGGGGCCTACGGGGGTAGGTAAGACCGAATTATGCAAGGCCTTAGCGGAATTTCTGTTCGATACCCAGGATGCCATGGTGCGCATCGATATGAGCGAGTTCATGGAGAAGCATTCCGTATCTCGTCTGATTGGCGCCCCTCCCGGTTATGTGGGCTATGAAGAAGGTGGCTATCTCACCGAGGCGGTCCGCCGGCGACCCTATAGTGTGATCCTGTTGGATGAAGTCGAAAAAGCCCATCCGGATGTATTCAACATCCTGCTGCAAGTGCTTGACGATGGCCGTCTCACCGACGGCCAGGGACGTACCGTGGATTTTCGCAATACCGTGATTGTGATGACCTCGAATCTAGGCTCAAACCTGATTCAGGAGCTGGGATCAGGAGATCAGAAGGAGGCCTACATGAAGATGAAGGCCGCCGTGCTCGGTCTCGTACAGAGCCATTTCCGGCCCGAGTTTATTAACCGCCTGGATGAGCAGGTGGTGTTTCATGCACTACAAAAGAGCCAGATTCACGCCATTGCCAGGATTCAGCTCGGCTACCTACAAAAGCGTTTGGAGGAGCGCTCGATGCAGCTGGAAGTTTCCGATCAGGCCCTGGATCTGCTTGCTCTGGCCGGCTTCGACCCGGTTTACGGAGCACGACCGTTGAAACGTGCCATTCAGCAACAGCTGGAGAACCCCTTGGCACAGAAGATTATTGCCGGCGAATTTGTCTCGGGTGACCGGATCGTCGTGGATGCCGGTAATGGGGGTTTGCTGTTTCGGCGGATTCCTGCCTGAGCTTGATCTCAAGCCTAAAAAAAGGCCCGGTATGAAGCCGGGCCTAAGTCGACACGAAAGCTTTCGTTGCTTACCAGTGATAGCTGGCCCGCACGTAGTAGTACGCCCCACTAAACCCGAACGGTGAACTGTTTGGATAGGGCAGAATGCCATGGAAACTGTTGGAAGAACTGTTGCCTTCCGGATAGACATTGGTCAGATTGTCGGACCCCAGGGTGAAATTCCAGTTATTCCATAGATAGCTTACCGAGGCATCCAGTAGAACCTTTGCACTGAAGGTCTGATCATTAGCCGGGTTGTTGCGGCTGTACACGGTCCACTGGCCGTAACGAGTGGCTTGGCCATGTACCCGCCAGTGACCTCGGCTCCAATCCGCCGCGAGGAACATCTTGGAACGGGGTGAGCCCTTGGTAATACGGCCCTGTTCGCTGCGATCGATGACCGGCAGGGTTAATCCGGCCAATCCCAGTTGTGGAGGATTGGCAGCGATGGAGAGAATGTCGGTTTGGTTGTAGTTGAGTCCCCCAGTGAACTTGAGAGTGCCGCTGGCGCCAAAATCAACGGGATAGGTTCCAACCACATCGACGCCACGGGTGCGGGTGTTGACCGCGTTGGTGAAGAAGCGACCGCCGCTGACGAAGGGGATACCGACCGAGGTGAGGTAGGTGGAGACTGCGGTACCCACCAGATTGCCACTGAGAATGATGCGGTTGTCGACGGTGATCTGGTAAGCATCTATGGTGGCGTAGAGGCCACTGTCTGGGGTGAATACCAAGCCAACACTGATATTGCGTGACTTTTCAGGCTTCAGCGGCTGGGCTCCCAGGGCGGCAGCAGCCGGATCGTTGACCGGGAAAGTGCGAATAGTAAATGGCACCAGAGTGTTGCCGACATTGATGAAGTTGATGGCGGTACTCGAGTACCACTCTTGCTGCAGGGATGGGGCCCGGAAGCCAGTCGAGGCGGTAGCCCGCAAGGCTACGGTTTGGTTGAAACCATAACGACCTGACAGCTTGAACGAGGTGGTATTACCAAAGTCACTATAGCGCTCGTGACGCGCCGCAAATCCGGCTGAGAGCTGGTCGCTGAAGTCGGTTTCGAGATCAATGTATTCAGCGGTATCGTTGCGGCTATGGGTACCTGCATCGCTGGGTTGATAGCCAGGAAATACCTGTGCGCCCGCACCGGCATACGAGGCGGGGTCGCCGTGTTCGATGGTGAACTTGTCCTTGCGATATTCCAGTCCCCAGGCCACGGTCAGTGGATTGCTCGACCAACTGACGTCGACATCTTTACGGAAATCCGCATTCAGAACATCCTGTCTGTTTGACAGGGTGCCGATGTAGAAGCCGGTGGGTGAGGACGCCCCCAGGGAATAATTGAAGGTATTACTGGTATGGAGTTTCCAGTGGTTGCCCCCGGTATTGGCGCTGATATCAAAATGCCAATCATCAAACATGGTCCCACGAATACCAAAGACCAGCGAAGTGTCCAGGATGCTGCTGTTCTCAAGCGGCAGAAACCCCCCTGGATATACCGACATAACGGCGGGTCCGTAGCTCTTGGATTGGTAGGTGGACAGGGAACGGAAGAAGCCTCCGGCACTGACATTGCGCTTGTTGATCAGGCTGAATCCATATAGCTGGATATTTTTGGTCAGGTTGTACTGCATGTTGGCTGCTGCCTGTTTCTGTTTGAGCTGCGGCAGGCCATAGTGGAACGTGACCTGGCCAAAAGTCGGGTCGGCGGGATAACGCGGATCGGGACCGGCCTGATTGGTCGGATTCTGATTCAGATAGTCGGCACTGAAGTAGATCCAGCCCTTCTGACCCAGTGCCAGACCCCCATCGGCCCCACCCTGCTCGGTACGGCCGTTGCTATGGTTATGGCTGCGATACTGACCAAGGCTGGCGTTGACTGAGCCGCCGTGGTTACCCCCTTTGAGGATAATGTTGATGACCCCGGCAATGGCATCGGAACCGTACTGAGCAGCCGCCCCATCACGCAACACCTCAATGCGTTCGATTGCATTCATCGGGATTGCATTGAGATCTACCGGTGAGGAGCCACGACCCTGACTGCCGTTGACATTAACGATGGCCGTAGTGTGCTGGCGTTTACCGTTGATCAGTACCAGGGTCTCATCCGGTGAAAGGCCGCGTAGTTGGGCCGGCTGGATCGCATCCGTAGCATCAGTAATCGAAGGCTGCGGAAAATTGAAGGAGGGCAGCAGGGTACGCAAGGCCTGGGATAGCGTGGGGGCACCGCTGGCGGTCAGATCGTGAGGAGTCAATACGTCAATGGGTGCCATGGAAAACGCTACGGTACGATCGGCCATGCGGGTGCCGGTAACGACTACAGTTTGCAGCGCCTGGCTCTTCTTTTTGCTCACCACCGGTGGGGTGGTTTGGGCCAAAAGTGGGGTACTGACGGCCGCAGTGGCAAGAGCAGCAAGTATGCAAAAAGACAGGCGGGATCGTTGGAAATACATAAAAGGCTCTCTCGAAAATAAATGGGTAAGCACGTTCCCTGTTAGTTGAAGACGCCGGATTCCGCTGACGTCGCACACAATGAAATTACGCTTAGATTACAATTACGTCAATTTATCGTTACATTTGCAACGATTCAATCGATTGCATCCCAGCTCTTTTCATGTCCAGTGAGCCCTACCGGTATGAAACTGTGATGTATGTACAGGTTCGTACTTGTTACCGGAATCCATCTTCAGGTTGG
>CAYOLM010000076.1:0-6145 GCA_964404785.1 uncultured Mizugakiibacter sp. | reverse complement strand
GGGTGCCGTCGCTGATGTTGATCCATTTGATGCCGTAATCGGTACTTTTCCAGATACCCCCATCGACCGCACCCATATAGAACCGATTGGGCTCACTGGCCACGCCGCTTACAGCAACAACCCGGCCACCGATGTAGGGGCCGATACTGCGCCACTTGAGTGTCTGCATAACCTGCTTGGCGCGGACGGTTGTTGCGGCGGGAGCGGCAAGTGCCGGCCAGGCAGTGAGTCCGAGCAGGGCGATGACAAGGCTGGTAAAAATAGCCGCAAAGGCTCGACGTAAAAAGGGTGTACGGGTTGAGCTACTCATTGAATCAGGTTCCTCTTGGTGATACCGAAGCAATCTGCAAAGATCGGCGGTACATTCTTACAAAATACTCAATTAGGTAGGTGAGGCTCCATGCGAGAACTGAACAGGTTGCCGGATCTGGGAAGAATCTACTACGGCAGTAGGAGATTGGCCTACCCTTGGCTCTCTATTATTTGGTGGGATCGGTCGGTCCCGGATAAGCATCGGCTCGAAAGCCATCTGGCCGAAGCCATTTAGGTTATCCAGGCTCAGAGTGTATCCAAGCGCTCTCCAGTTAGAACAGCACGGATAGCTCGTAGCTTGGTCTTAATCTTGGCTTCATTGTGTGGTCCGCTGCGCAGTAGCATCTTTTGCCCGGCGCTGAGGGCTTCCAGGCTTGGATCGGCATAGACATATAGTACGTTAGGTTGTTGCAACACGATGGGAAGTTTTACATCGGGAGTGACCAGAAGGTTATCGATCACATAGATCAGCCGGTTGTTGAAGTAGCCCTTGGGATAGCCGAGTTGTCGATAGGCTTTTTGGAACAAGGGATAATTATGTACATACCAGGCAACCAGATTCTTGCTGTCGATCACCTCGATAAGATGCATGTACGGTGCATAGCGGGCAAAGTTCTGGGGGTTGATCTGGGTCTGGCCATGAGCCTGAGTTACCTTGAACGCTCCTCGTGGGGTGCGTAGCGGCAGGATGGATTCGCTCATGCTGTGACGGGGCAAGGCATCAATGGTTGCGACGATATGCGGGATCAGGTCATGGGGAATCAGGATTGAATGCAAGGCCTTGCCACCCGCCAGGGATTCCAGTGCTTTGGCGATGAGCGCATCGCTGTGCTGCAGTGGCGGCAGAGCGGAGGTGCTGGCCATCGCCGGTACGCTTTGCACGGCACTGATGGGATGTTGCACAAGGAGTGGCACGGTGCTGACGGGTGCGGGTGTAGTGACGAGTTTCTGGGTGACTTGGGGTGCCGGGCCAGGTGACCGATACAAATTCAAGGCGATGATCCCCGCCACCACTATGACTACCAGCCCACCGATCCAACCGATTGCCTGCTTGCTCACGTGTAACCTCACTGGATGTTGTCGACAAACTTGGCATAGTGCAGGGCGAACCCTGTGCCAGGTGAATAAGATTGATAGCTTACCCCGCAGCAGGGGGCTTGTGTCGAGACCAGGGCCGAACGTGGAGCACGACGGTTCCTGTAGACCCGGTACGCAATATCAATCCATTCTTTCCCATGCGCCCACTGCACAAGATATTTTTGTTTGACGGTGATAGGTGTAGCAAGCTTCCGTTCACCTGTGGGGATCCACAAGTCAAGTAGACCGATGCAGCGGTAATGGGTGCCGGTTGAATGGAGCTTCGCTTTCAGCTTTTGCAAAGAATTACCAAAAGCCGTGGTTCAGCGCAGTAGAGTCCATAGGCCCAGCAGCATAAAGAGCAGTGCAGCGGCTCTGCGGGTCCAGTCCTGGGGGATGTGGTGAGCATGGCGGGTACCCAGCCAGACGACGGGAACGTTGATGGCCAGCAGGCCGACGCTACTGCCGAGAATAACCTGCCACAGCGGATGGAAATGTGCGGCCAGGACCAGGGTGGTGATCTGGGTCTTGTCACCGAATTCAGCAACAAAGAATGTGATGAGGGTGGTAAGTAGTACGCTGCGTCCGTGGCGTGTCGGTCTATCGTCGTCATCGTCATCGGAGTCTGGACGCAGCATCCATGTTGCCATAACCAGCAGGGCGCCACCGGTAAGCCAGCGTTGCAGATGGGGGGTCAGCAGCGAGCCGATCAGATTTCCCAGCTCTCCAGCGATGGTTTGGCTCGCCAGCGTGGCCAGCAAAATGCCGAACAGAATAGGCAGGGGCTTGCGGTATTTGGCGGCAAGCATCAGAACCAGGAACTGAGTCTTGTCGCCAATTTCAGCCAATGCGGTCGTAGATAGTGCAACCAGAAAGGTTTGCATGGTCAGGTCCTGGAGCCAGGCACACGGAATCTTCGGTAATAGTCTGGTCAGTCATCGCCTCGGCCCCGTAGTCTTGGCGAAGACATCTTGGTCACGCCACGTTCGGTCGGCCGGGCATGTTGATATGAACCCTGTGTAGAGCGCAGTCGGCTATTTCCCGTGGGGGGGCAGAGATGATAGCAAGTTATGTTTCTCTGGGTAAAAAGGATCGGGATCAGGGTTGTTATTGGTGGGCGACCATATCGTTGATGGGTTCCATCCGGGCTGGAGTTGTCCGTGTTATTCCCATACTTCGGGGTGACCATAGATAATCTTTGCCACCGGGCTTGATGCCTTTAGCCGGAATCGAGTGGTTGACCTGTGTTGGGGATAGGGTGCTGATACGCTTGGTAGAACCTCTAAGAACCCATTAGGCGAGCCGATTGCGGCGTCGTGTGCTTGTTCGCCCCTCGCTTACCTACTTGATAGGTCTGGTCGCCCACTCCGCGAGTCCTTGCATTCGGACCGCTCGTGATGATTTTGAGAAGTTCCCTTGGGTTTGGATTATCTTGATCTGTATTGATGGCAATCGTGACTTATGTGATATAGCCGGGCCATTGATCCGATATTGCATTTTTGAGACACATTACTTGTTTCGAGTACGAGAGCGTGGCAAGGAGGAAAATTGACCTATACTGACCTTTTCAGGGAGGTAACCTCATGGGTCTTTTCTTTGCGTTGATTATTGTTGGAGCCGCCGGCATCATTCTGTTCAAAATGGTGCGGATCGTACCGCAAGGTTATGCCTGGACCGTAGAGCGTTTCGGTAAGTATGTGGTTACGCTGACGCCAGGATTACACCTGCTGGTTCCGTTCATTTATACGGTCGGGCGCAAGGTTAACGTTATGGAACAGGTTCTGGATGTGCCCAGTCAGGACGTGATTACCAAGGATAACGCTGTGGTTACGGTGGATGGTGTGGTGTTCTTTCAGGTGCTGGATGCGGCCAAGGCAGCGTATGAGGTTTCCAATCTGGAACGTGCCGAAATCAATCTGGTCATGACCAATATCCGTACCGTATTGGGTTCACTGGATCTTGATGAATCGCTATCCAAACGCGATGAAATCAATGCCCGGCTTCTGCATGTGGTTGATGAGGCCACCCATCCTTGGGGGGTCAAGGTCAACCGCATCGAGTTGAAGGATATCCAGCCACCTCGGGATCTGGTCGAAGCTATGGCTCGGCAGATGAAGGCCGAACGTGAAAAGCGTGCCAATATTCTCGATGCTGAAGGATACCGCCAGGCGGCGATTCTCAAGGCAGAAGGTGAGAAACAAGGTGTGATCCTTACGGCTGAGGGTAAGCGCGAAGCCGCATTCCGTGAAGCCGAGGCCCGTGAACGGTTGGCTATGGCTGATGCCAAGGCTACAGAGGTAGTCTCTGCAGCAATTGCGCAAGGTGATATCAACGCCTTGAATTTCTTCGTTGCCTCAAAATATATTGATGCATTGAAGGTTTTTGGTAATTCACCTAATCAGAAGACCCTTTTGTTGCCGATGGAAACGACCGGTATTCTGGGTTCGCTTACGGGTATCACCGACTTGATCAAGGATGCGCAGGACCGGAAGCCTGGTAGGGGGGGCTGATCTCTATGTCTGATTTTCCAGTGCATTATATCTGGTGGTCCGTGGCATTTATATTGGCCGCCGCCGAGGTATTGACACCTGGTTTTTTTCTGTTGTGGATTGGTATTGCCGCAGCGCTGATGGGTGGGGTGTTATTGCTTTTCCCAGGTCTGGGGGCCCTGCCTCAAGCACTGTTGTTTATCACGCTGGCATTTTTATCGTGCATGATCTATTGGCGTTTCGTGTTGCCACGGTTGCGTGATAGTGACGATCCCGAAGCTGAGTTGCTCAATCATCGGGCCGACCGGTTGCTGGGCAAACGCCTGGTGCTGGTCAGCCCGATTCGCAACGGACGTGGCAAAGTCGCAGTGGGTGACGGCCAGTGGCTGGCGGAAGGCCCGGATCTGCCTCTGGGAAGTGAGGTCGAAGTGGTGGCGGTGGAGGGGGGGCTGCTGAGAGTTCGTGCTATTACAGCCGAAAGCCCTGCTGATCCTGATTCATCGGCGCAGCGTACTGATGAGGAGTGAGAAGACGACGCTTATGGGAACCTCTCAAAACCAACCATGCGAACTGCTGGCGGTATGCTGAGCTGGTTCGCGCCTAAAACTATAGGTCTGCTTGCTCACTCTGCGACGCCGGCACTCGGCCCGCTGGTGATGGTTTTGATAGGTCTATATGTGTAAAAGTAAGATGCCGGCCTGAGGCCGGCATCTGACATTAAAAATACTCGCAGTTGAAATGCGAATATTCAGTAGCACACAGGCTCCGCTCAGATAAGCATGTCCGTATCGCTCCTGCCAGCGGCCAGGGCATCCTTGAACCAATGCGGGCGCTTGCCACGGCCACTCCAAGTTTGTTCATGATCATTCGGGTTCCGGTATTTCGGTGCAACCACTGATTTACGACCGCTACGACGGCCCCGTCCAGGATAGATATCACCGATGGTCAGGCATTCATCCCGCAGCATCACTTCAATGCGATCGCGTACTACGGAGATGTTCTGCTTGGCCAGTTCGGTTTGGCGATTCCTGGCCTGCTCGATCAGTTCATTGAGTTGTCTTTGATTCAGGGTTTCAAGATCTACAGTCATTGTTATCTCCTACGAAGATAGTTAGGGTATAAATGGATTGAGGGGTAGAACAGCCAGTACAGAAACTGACATGCATATAGTTTGAATCAAAATGCCGGGAAAGAAAAGCCCTGACAGTCCTTAGACTCCGATATGAGCCGGATGCATAAGCAGGACAGTAATCTGAATTAACTAAAATTATCGTTAAATTAACTAGTCATACGTCTCGAAAAATCCAACAATTGCTCTCGGTTTCCCTGGTATTTTGCCAGAGATACCCAGCTTACCGGCTGACAGATACAAGGGTGCGGATAAACCTACTGCGCGACTCGATGGCGGCGTTACGCCTTCGCTTACTCTTCGCCTAGCTACATGCCATGTTTTGGAGGTTCGCTTCGAAGCACCTTGTACCCGAACTGCTGGCTACAGTTTTCGAGGCATCCATTAGTATCCATGAACACCTGTCAATGTCGGCTGGATCAATTTTGTATTCGTTCGAGGAGGGTAGTGTAGTCGAGGTACTCATTGTCTTGCTGATGGCGCGCGCGATATTCGTAAAGTTCCTGTTTCAGCCCGCGCTCGCTGACTACAATTCGATGGGGTATGCCAATCAATTCCATATCCGAAAACATAGGTCCAGGACGTAGTCCCCGATTGTCGAGTGCGACTTCGATATGTCTGCTTTGCAGATCCCGATACAGTGATTCTGCAGCGTCCTGCACTTGGGTACCGTGTTTAGAGTTAATCGGGCAGATCACCACGCTCCAAGGAGCCATGGATGGAGGCCAGATAATGCCTGCTGCATCATGATTTTGTTCAATCGCTGCCGCAACAATACGACTGATACCGATCCCGTAACAACCCATGAGCAGGGTTTGAGTATGACCCTGGTCATCAATCACCATGGCGTGCATGGACTTGGCATATTGTGAACCTAGCTGAAAAATATGGCCTACTTCTATGCCGCGGGCAATGCTCAGGTGCCCACCACCATCAGGAGCCGGGTCGCCAGCGACAACGTTACGAATATCGGCAATCTGCTCGGCTTCGGGCAGGTCACGGCCCCAATTTACGCCGCTATAGTGAAACCCGGTTTGATTGGCCCCCACTACAAAATCGGCCATATTGGCCACCTCAAGGTCGGCCAGTATATGGATGGGCTGGCATGGCGAGATCGGACCAATAAAACCAGGGGTGG